>NZ_JAPFPW010000002.1:300000-375272 GCF_026155325.1 Desulfobotulus pelophilus
GCCGCCACCGGTCGGATGATACCGGCAATGCCCACCACAATCAGCGTATTGAAAAGGTTGGAGCCCAGAATATTACCCAGAGCGATGGCATCCTCACCTTTGCGCGCAGCCGCAAGGCTTGAGGCAAGTTCAGGCAGTGAGGTTCCAAGGGCGACAATGGTAAGCCCTATCATCAGATCCGAAATACCCATGACTTCGGCAATGGAGACAGCACCCCAGACCAGCATGCGGGAGCTTGCAATGAGAAGGGTGAGGCCCAGTACAAGGCGGAAGGTGAGACCTGCGGTAGAATTCTGCTGCTTTGAAAGATCCCTTAGTTCAGAACTTTTTTCCTGCTGATTCCCGGAAATACTCAGGTACATGAGAAGGACAAAAGTGACCAGCAGGACAGCCGCATTGGATCGGGAGACAACAAGGTCCATGAGCTGAACTACGGCCAAAAGCGTCACAAGCATGAGAACCGGCAGAGCTCTGCGCAGCACATCCGCAGTTACGGGTATGGGGCGGATGATGGCCGTAAGGCCCAGAATAAGGGCGATGTTGGCTATGTTGGATCCATAGGCATTGCCCAGTGCAAGGCCTCCCTGTCCGTCCATGGAAGCCATAGCTGAAACCAGCATTTCCGGTGCGGAAGTGCCGAAGCCCACAATGACCATGCCGATAAGAAGGGGCGACATGCCCAGTTTGCGAGCCAGTGCTGCAGCGCCATCCACAAAAAGGTCCGCACTCATGACCAGTATGATAAGACCGGCACCCAAGGCAGCCCATGCCCACAACATGCTCATTTTGTAATCCTTTTCTGATATGAAAAGAATCTGATGGAAGAAGTTTTGCCATGAAGCAGCCGGTTGGCTTAAAAAAAGCATGGTAAAAGTATGCTATTTCTTTGACTTTTGCCAGAAGATTCAGGAAACCATGAAGGCTTGTGGTTGGATCATTTCCCTTTTCCGGGTGGTATGAGGTGAAGGGCGATTATCCGGGTATGGTGTCAGTCATGGGTATGGGAAAAAAATGAAATCTTTTGTCTGTCATAATGTGCTTTGTCCGGCGGATGCGGATATCCGATGGCGTTTTCTGGGGAATAACCTTGTGCAGCCCTTTTCCTGCAGGGGGAGGACTTTTCTTGAGCTTGCACCGGAAGGTTTGACTCTGCTTGCAAGGGAGGCCTTCAGGGATGTCTCCTTTTTTCTGCGAACCGGCCACCTGGAACAGCTGGCTGTCATTCTTCAAGATCCCGAAGCTTCGGCCAATGACAGATTTGTGGCCATGGAGCTTCTGAAAAATGCGGCCATCAGCGCGGGCGGGGTTTTTCCCATGTGCCAGGATACGGGAACGGCACTTGTTATGGCTAAAAAGGGTGAACAGGTGCTGACCGGTGCTGACGATGCTTGGTGGATTTCAAAAGGTATCGGAGAGGCATACACAGAAGAGAACCTCCGGTACTCCCAGATGGCTCCCCTGTCCATGTATGAGGAGGTGAATACGCAGAATAATCTGCCTGCACAGATTGATATGGATGCGGTTCCGGGGGAAGCCTATGATTTTCTTTTTGTGGCCAAGGGTGGAGGATCAGCCAATAAGACCTTTCTCTACAATAAAACGGCCCAGACCCTCTCACCTGAGGAGCTCTTGCCTTTTCTTGGTAAGAGCCTGAAGGAGATCGGTACCTCCGCATGCCCGCCTTACCATCTGGCTGTGGTGGTGGGGGGGATGAGTGCGGAATATACCTTGAAAACCCTGAAGCTGGCCTCAACGGGGTACCTGGATTCCCTGCCGGATAAAGGTACCTCTCAGGGGCAGGGATTCAGGGACAGAAGCCTTGAGGCGGAGGTTCTTGCCATGAGCCGAAGGCTGGGGCTTGGTGCCCAGTTTGGTGGAAAATACTTCTGTCATGATGTACGGGTGATCCGCCTTCCACGTCATGGGGCTTCCTGTTTTATCGGAGTCGGTGTGAGTTGTTCGGCCCATCGGAATATTCTGGGCAGAATCTGCCTTGACGGACTTTTTCTGGAAGAGCTGGACAGGGACCCAGCCCGGTTTTTTCCTGATCCTGCATTTGATCCTGGAGATGCCGTTTCCATTAACCTGAATCAGCCCATGGATGCCATCCGGGCCGCCCTTACAAAACTGAAGGTTGCGACCCGGGTTATGTTGAACGGTCCAATGGTCGTGGCAAGGGATCTTGCCCATGTAAGATTGAAGGCCATGCTGGACAGGGGTGAAGAGCTGCCCGCGTATTTCAGGGATCACATGGTGTACTATGCAGGCCCCGCTAAAACACCCGCCGGTCACGCTTCGGGTTCTTTCGGACCAACCACCGCAGGGCGCATGGATCCTTATGTCCCCTGTTTTCAGGAAAAAGGTGCCTCTCTTGTCATGCTGGCCAAAGGGAACCGTTCTTTCGGAGTACGGGAGTCCTGCAGAAAGCATGGTGGTTTTTATCTGGGTTCCATCGGTGGTCCTGCGGCCTGTCTGGGAAAAGACTGCATTACAAAGGTGGAGATGATAGATTGCAAGGATCTGGGTATGGAAGCGGTGTACCGTATTGAGGTGAAAAATTTTCCTGCTTTTGTGATTGTGGATGACAAGGGCAATGATTTTTATGCGTCTTTTTTGAGATAACCGTAAAGAATGGGCAGAGGGTTCCCTCCGCCAGCCTGGGGATAGATCCGCTTGTCTGGGAGGGATAAAACAGGATTGCGGAAAACGCTGTCCCATGGGGTTCTGGCGGAACTGATAAAAAAACAGGATGATTGCTTCTTTTATCCGTGCTTGTCTGAATCAGGACAAGGTCACATTATGCAGCTGTTTCAGGCCCCCTGTCTCTGAATGATTATGGCCGGGGTAGCCGCTGAATCAACAGGACCGGGAATCAAAATAATAAGGATAGGATATATGGGCTGGATTGGAAAGCTTGTGGGAGGTACCCTTGGTTTTGCCATTGGTGGACCTTTGGGGGCCATTCTGGGAGCGGCTTTTGGCCATGGGTTTGATAAAAAAGATGATCTGTACCTCTCTGGAAAGGGAGGGCGGCCAGGCTACGGGAGCCGTCGCATTGAAGCGGGAGATGATGCCCGTCACATGACTTTTTTTGTGGCAGCTTTTTCCATGCTGGCCAAACTGACCAAAGCTGATGGCAGAATTTCTGATGTGGAGATTCGTACCATAGAAGAGATAATGGAAAAGGATCTGCGGCTTAATGTGGATTCCCGGAAAATTGCCATACAGATTTTCCGTACGGCGGTGCAGTCACCGGACAGCTTTGAATCCTTTGCAGGTCAGTTTGCTGAGGCTTTTCGCCATCAGCGTCAGATTCTTGAGCTGATGGCGGATATCCTGATGCGGGTGGCTGTGAGTGACGGAAAGCTGACCTCTGAGGAGGAGCGGCTGATTCGCCGTGCGGTGCAGATTTTCGGCCTTTCCGCCTCCTTTTATGAGCAGCTCCGCTCGCGTTATATGAAAAAAGGCACAGGATCCTATGATGTGCTGGGGCTGGATCCTTCCGCTACGGATGAAGAGGTGAAAAAACAATATCGCAGACTTGTCCGGGAATATCATCCGGATACCATTGCTTCTAAAGGACTGCCCGAGGAGTTTACGGAACTGGCGGAAGAAAAGTTCCGGACCATACAGGAAGCTTACGAGAGTATCAAAAAAGCAAGGGGAATACCCTGACCATACGGGACAGGAATTTCCTGTGTGAAGCGGAGGGATATGGATAGACAAAAGGGAATTCCGGGGGGACCGGTTGCCGTATGTTATAAAAACACAGGTATCCCGGAAGGTGTTCTGACCGGCAGATATGGGTTTTTGCGCTGGAGGCACTGGGCATCCGGGAGATAGCTTCATGGGTGGCGGTTATCATGGTTGCAGAACTGGGTATGGATGAGAACTGGCAGACGATCCATCTTGTATTTTTTTTGAAAGAAGTTCGTAATGTCCTTGTCAGGGAGGTTCCGTTGGCAATGGCGGAAAGTCCGGGTCACCCGGGAGAGGATGTGGAGTGATCCATATATATGTTGATGCGGATGCATGCCCTGTGAAAGAAGAGATTTATAAGGTTGCCCGTCGGCTGAGGCTTCAGGTTACCCTTGTGGCCAATGCCTTCATGCGGATGCCCCACGAACAGTGGCTGCATCTGCAGGTGGTGGGGAGCGGATCGGATGCGGCAGACAAATGGATTGTTGACAATGTTCAGGCCCATGACCTTGTTGTGACGGCCGATATCCTGCTGGCAGATCTGTGTATTCGCAAAGAGGCTTTTGTTCTGTCCCCCGTGGGGAAGCCTTTTACAGAGGAGAATATCGGCTCTGCAGTTGCCATGCGAAATCTTCTTTCCGATCTCAGGGGCAACGGTGAGATAGCCGGTGGTCCTCCTCCTATGGTCCAGAGGGATCGCTCCCGTTTCCTGCAGCAGATGGATCAGATGGTTCAGGTTGCCATGCGCAGAAAGTCGGCCCAGTGAGCGGAAGGATGTCGTGCCAGCTCAGTACATTGAGTCCCTATGGGTAAGATTGCCGGATTCAGAAGTTCTGGTGCAGGGAGGCAATGCGTTCCATGGCGGCATGCGCAGCTTTTTGTATGGGAAGAAGTGTTTTGTCGTGGAAGGCTTTCTGCTCCATCAGCGTCTGTAGGGCCGGGAGTATGAAGGTTTTGAAAAAAGGTTTCTTTTTTTCTTTCCACAAAAATGAAAAGGCGCCGAGCATCTGAAGGTTGCGACAGATGGCTGCATACCCGTATCCTTTTCGGAAGAATTCAGGACATACCCCTTCGGCTGCCATCAGGCTTACGGCCTTATCCAGCAGGTGGTGGCGCATGATTGGTGAAAGCCCTGCATAAGGGTCCAGCAGAAGAGCGGCAAGATCATACTGTAAGGGTCCCTGCATGGCCCCCTGAAAATCAATGAGGCGGATATCCTCTCCACGGATCATGATATTGCGACTTTGCAGGTCCCTGTGTATGAGGCCGTTGCAGGAGAAGGCAAGGGTCTGGTCTGCCAGATGGGAAAAGGCCTCATCCAGTCCATGGGGAAGGGGCTGGAGTCCTAGAAGGTCTTCGAGAAAGGCTGCTTGAAAGTATGCACACTCCCTCTTGAGGATGAGTGTTTTGTCATAGGCAGGAAAGGTGAAGCCCATTTCTGGAATAAAGCCTGTGAGGGCTTTTTTCATAGCAGGAAAAAGGCAAAGTATTTTTTCATAAAAGGGAAGGGCCGCATCCGTTCCGGAAGAAAGGATCCGGTCATGCAGCCGTTCATCCCCCAGATCTTCCGTTACGATAAGGCCGGCGAAAAGATCCCACCCCAGCATCTGTGGCACGGGGATGCCGGAGGCTTTGAGGTGGCGGCCCATGGCTGCAAAGGCCTGGGCTTCAGAGGGTCGGCTGAGTCCCTGGATGCCGTGGTCGGCAATGATAACGCTTTCATTGTCAGGCCAGCAGGCCCGAATCCACCGGCGGTCGGATCCGTCACCGGACAGGGACGTTTGTGAGGAGGGCGGAGTCTGTTTCAGGCGGCGGAAAAGTTGCTGCAAAGCAGCTTCCGTGAAACGGTCGGGAGAACCCAGATCCGACCAGCGGGTTGATGGGGGGAGGGTGAAGGCGTGGGGCGCTTTTCCTGCCCGGATCATCATTCTGTAAGCCTCAATGGAAGAGAAGGTCCGGTCTTTGGTAAAAAAAACAAGTGCTTCGGGAGACAGTAGCTGGATCCCGGTAAACGCCATTCGCTGGCAATTTTCTGGAACGGGGTCATCCCGGAAGCCTGTAACCCTTTCCGTGCATACGGCCACATGGGCCATATCGGCCGATGGCATGAGAGCAAGACTTGCCAGAGCTTGGTTTTGCTCATGAAAATTCAGAAAAGGGGCCAGCTCAAAGTCCGTATCGATATCTGCATTCATTACGAGCATGGTCTGCTCAGTGAAAAAATTCCTCATATTGGCAATGGAACCTCCCGTATCGAGAAGCACTCTTTCTCTGCGAAAAAAAACGGGGATGGGCCAGGGTGTCCGGATCAGATGACTTTCCAGCAGAGGGGCGAGGTGGTGGGTATTGATGAGGATGCTTTGTATACCCTGTTCCGCCAGATGATGGATAAGCCGGTCGATGATGGGGATGCCGCCGGAAGGAAAGAGGGGTTTGGGAAGGATCTCCGTATGGGGTCTGAGCCGGGTTCCACGGCCTGCAGCAAGAAGAATGGCGCGCATGAGATCGTTTTTCCGATGACAGTCTGAGGTCAGTCCGCTGGTTGTGGGGCCTGCATGTTGCCGCCGGTTCGGGTTGAACCGGCGCTTGGCAGTTATCAGGTTACAATGAGATTAATGTAGTGCTGTATGCGGTCTGCGTGGCGTGCAATGGATTCTTTATCCTCGGAGCCGCTGAGTCCGCAGCGCAGGAAAAAGGCAAGGCCGTTTTTATAGTTGACGCCGGAAAGGGCTTCTATGCGGTTGACTTCCCCCCTCTTGCTCATACGCTGCCCCATGGACTGGATTTTTTTCAGTCTGTTTTTGGGTTCCACAGAGTCTCCGGGATAGCGCATGAAGAAATTGAGAACCACCCAGTAGGATTCCAGATAGGTAAGCAGAAAGGCTGCAAAGAGTTTCAGTTTTCGCAGTCCGGAAGCTGTTACATTGTAGGTGTCCGGCAGGGTGGGGTGGGGGACCAGAATGGCATCATCAATAAATGCTTTCAGGTTTTTACGTACAAGCACTTCTGCGCTGCGGTCCGGATCCTGAAAAAATTCATCACTGAAGAACTCTGTCAGTTCCGCATAGGTAAGGTGCAGATCCGAGGATGTGAACTGCAGGGCATCCTTTTCCAGTATGGCCAGTGCTGTGTAGGCGGCTGGAATAAAAAAGGAAATAACATTGTTTTTGTAGTAGTCCAGTATGGGGCGCTTGCTTTCGTTCAGAACAATACGCAGATCTTCGTTGTTCTCGGGATTGCCAGAGTCCACAAAGCCGCGCTGAATGAAGGCCTCCGTTACCTGTCTCAGGGCATAGTCCGGATTGACCTGCAGGGTGTCAGCCATGCGGGTATTCATATGGTAGAGATAGGAAAGGTAGGCCTCCATAACTTCCTGAAGGCGGGAGTACGGAATGGTGGGCTGAAACAGGTTGAGAAGGCCTCCGGCCACAATCCCGTAGGGTGTGGCCACGCTTACCTGATTGATGGCATGGATGCACCGGTAGGCAAGGTCTGTGCAAATTGCCTGATGGGTTTCTTTGTCCAGGTTTGCTGCATGCAGATTTCTGGATGAAAAATACTGGTTTAAGGAAATGGGGCTGTCAAAGTTGACGTAGACTTTTCCGTAGCGGACCTTCAGGGATTTTCGTGCTTTGACCAGTTCTCCCATGCTTTCCGGCTTTTTCTCTCCCCCTCCCAGCTCATGAAGATAGGATTTTTCTTCAAGGACACGGTCATACCCTATGGATATGGGAACGATGGAGAGCTCCGGTGACACAGCTTGACCATAGGCATTCAGTGTCTGGGAGAGAAGGCCCATTTTGGGAGACAAAAGCTTGCCCGTCCGGCTGCGGCCGCCTTCAATGAAAAATTCAAGATTGAAACCCTCGGAGAGCAGTTTTTCCACATAGGAAGAAAATATACGGGAATAAAGCCGGTCGCCTTTGAACGTACGCCGGAGAAAAAAAGCCCCGCCTCCTCGGAAAATAGGACCCAGAGGCCAGAAACTTAAGTTTTTGCCTGCGGCAATATGGGGGCAGGGCATTTTGTTATGATGGAAGAGATAGGAAAGGATAAGGTAGTCCAGGTGACTTTTATGGCAGGGTACCAGGATCAGGGGACCTTTTTTTGCTGCTTTTCTGACTTTGGCCAGTCCTTCCTGGTCAACGGATATGCCTTCAAATATGTTTTTGAGCATCCAGGTCAGGACGATATCATAGGTTTTGATCCAGCCCATGGAATAGTTGGCGGCAATTTCGTCTAGGTAATCCTTGGCTTTTTTTCTTACGCTCTGCAGGCTTTTGCCTGTCTCATTGACCTCTTCTTCCAGAATCTGCTGTACTTTTTTGCTGGTCAGAATGGATTCTATGAGTTCTGCTCTTTTTTTAAGAACAGGCCCGGTAATGCTCTGGCGGTGCAGGGTGAATATTTCGTGAAGCCTGCGCCGGAGAAGCAGGGCCTGGTTTTCAGAGGAAAGGCCCTGAACCTCTGGTTCAAGAAGGAATTCCCTCAGGCAGACAGGATCGGAAAAATCGACAAAAACCTTGCTGTTGTTTTTGCGGATAAGAGTGATGAGGCGCCGTATTTTACCGGGTTCTTCCGCAGAACCGAACAGAATGTCGAGAATGGAGGGTGTGTCCCTGTGGGGGTTAATGCCGAAGAACAGTGTCTGAGGAAGAATGTAGATGGGTTCTTTGCCGCTTTTCTGCATATCAAGGAGGTGAGCAATGGAGTCCGTTCGGGATTTCAGGAAACGGCGTTCAAATCCCTTTTTACTGGAGAGGTAGAGAAAGCCCGTATGTCCTTGCCTGAGGCGGTTGCGGTAAAAGCCCTTTTCATAGGGGTCTGCCATTCGAAAATGTCTCAGGAAATAAAGGGTCTGCGCTGTCAGTATGCGCAGCGTCCTGAAAAATGGCTGAAAAAAGAATACCCTGTAATCGAGGCCAATGCGGGGCGCAGGCATTCCCAGTTTTGCATAGCGAAACCATGAGAACAGAAATTCCAGCGAGCTGCGTCTGGGGGTCGCATAAATCAGGATGGCATCATCAGGAAGCCTGTCCGTGGTTTCCTTGAGCTCAGGGCCGGTGGTGATATTGCGAAAGAAAAAGCGGAAGACGAGAGTCGACAACCATCCGGTTTTTGGGGACAGGGCTGCGGCATAGGGCTCATTGTCGTTGTCCATCTGGCGGTAAGCCCATATGCGGAAGGAAAAGGCAGGTTTTGTTTTCTTTTCTGGATCAGGAGTTTCAGGCATTATAAATCCTTGTTTTCTGCCGGATATGTTGGGTTCACGTCAGGGTAAAAGATACATGGATAATGATATTGTATCCACTTTAATCCATTAGCAGAGAAAGACCTCAGTGGCAACGGGTAAAGGCCTGAAAGATGGACGGACACCCTCTGATACAGCAGGGATGCGGTTGGGAGGGATGGCAGGTAATGCACGGTTTGATACCATGGCAGTTCCGGTTGGGCGTAAGGCGTTTTATGGCTGGTATGGAAAGTAAGGAACGGTTTCATTTTTGTGCTTTTCTTTTCGGTCAAAGTACCGTTCGGGTATATTTTTTCTTGCGGGATAAAGTGGCTTGTGGCAAGGTCATAAAGACACGCAGAATTTATTTTCAGGCTTGTCTTGCCCTCTGGGCTATGATATTTTCCCCGAAAATTATCAGGATTCAGTAAAATGCGGGTGTTTTTCGGAAAAGCAACCCAAAGAGGGCGATGACACAGGTAAACCTTGAATACCGGAAATACAATGTTTTTGACTGGATGGAACATTGAAGAAGGATCAGGCTACATTGTGGATCGCCAGGAATGATACTTATTTTAAAGGAGGCTTGTTTCCAATGAAAACGTTAGTGGGTGGTGCAGTTGCCGCTGTTCTGGGTGTGATTGGTCTTGCGGTGTGGTTTGGTGCCTTTCTTCAGCTGATTGCGGGTGCCCTTCCGATCATGCTTCTGATTGGTGGCGGCCTTGCCCTTTACCTTGGGTTCGATGAACTGAAGGACAGCTGGAAAAATGAAGAAGGTGTGGAAGTAAAAAGCGATAAAGACCGTATTGAAGAGCTGGAAAAAGAGCTGGAAGCCCTTAAAAAAGCCTGATTCCATATCCCTACAGCTGAATGTAAAGGGGGCTGCGCTTTATGAAGCGTTCAGTCCCTTTTTTCATGTCGTCAGGCTGACACACGCCTTTGCCCCTTTGCAGACAGGAGAGCGCCATGTCCCGTCCTCTTGAAGTACTTGTGGTGGATGACAGTGCCCTGATCCGGAAGCTTATCCGGGAAGAGTTGCAGTTTGCCGGATACAGGGTGAGTGAGGCGTGTAATGGTTTTGAAGCCCTTGCCCGTGCCGCGGAGCCACCCCCGCCGGATCTGATTACCCTTGATATTGATATGCCCGGTTTTGGTGGTTTTGAAACCTTCCGTAAACTCCAGGAAGAACATTACCGCCGCTTTTTTACCCATGTGGAAGATTCCCGCATACCTATTATTTTTGTTACGGCCAATGACACCCTGGATGTTCGTCAGAAAGGGTTTTCTCTGGGAGCCGCCGATTTTATCACCAAGCCTTTTCGGAAGGGCGAGCTGAAAGCGGCTGTTGAATCCATACTGAAGCCTCCCCAGCCCATGGCCGGTCTCAGGGCATTGGTTGTGGATGACAGCGATACAGCCAGGGCCATCGTGGCGGAAAATCTGCGACGTGAGGGTCTGCAGGTTTCGGAAGCAGAAGACGGGCAGGCTGCCTGCGATATTCTGACGGATCTCAACTGGACCATGGATATTGTGGTCACCGACCTTGTCATGCCGAGGATGGACGGTATAGCCCTGTGCCGTGAGGCCCGCCGACAGAAGAATCTGGAGGATACTCCTTTTATTTTTCTGACGGCCCTTGCGGATCAGAAAGAGCTTTTGAAGATTTTTGCAGCGGGTGGTACGGATTATCTTGTTAAGCCTTTTTTCAAGGAAGAATTCCTTGCCCGGGTCAATGTGCATTTGGAGCGGACTCTTCTTACGCGCAAGCTGCGTAAAACCATTGCCGATCTTGAAGTGAACCAGGTGGCAAAGGAGCGACAGCAAAAGCTGGAAGGAGCTCTGGGCATGGCCGCTACGATCTGCCATGAGCTGAATCAGCCTCTTCAGAAAATCAGCGGTTATGCCGAACTTCTGAAGTCACAGGCCGTAGTACGCAGCAGGGAGGATCTGTATGCGGATCATGTTCTGCAGGCTGTACAGGATATGGGAGCACTGACGCGCAGGCTGATGACACTGACACAGTACCGGACCCGTGCCTATCCTGGGGGGGAAAGTCTTCTCCATCTGGACTCAGAGGGTCCTTCGGGTTGATAATTATCTGTTGTTGCGGTCTCCGTGGTGTTGTGTATGGGTTCTCATGAAGGATCTTTAGGTGGAGAGGCTGCGTGTACCATATAGCAATTCGTCGGCGTATTTCCCGGAGCACTTTTTTTTACTACATGGATGTGGACGGCGGCAGAGACCATTGGGTGGGCAGGGCTCAGATGGTGTGCAAGCCGCTGGAGGCCTATCGGTCGGCTAAGTTTTTTCCCACGGATGACATCTATGATACCTGCATTGCCTGCGGCGTGAAGCCAGGGCAGTGGATCGGTCATCTGCGTATATTTTATCCCAACGGGGACACGGCCCCTTTGTATCGTATGCGCATGGGTGTAGGGGGAGAGGTTTTCTGTGCCATCTGTTCGGATCTCATGGCCGCAGGGGGCAGGCTTCTTTACGCTCTGCCCACAACGGAAAGCATGCGTGATTTTCTGCAGAAGAAGGGGCTGATTCCTTCTGCGAGGTTTCCCGGTCATTATTTTTATCCTCTGGATGGAGTGAGGCCTGACGGACGGATCCGCCCGGGAAAAGTGATTCTGTGTGCGGATTGTGCCGGTCACCTTGACGGTGGCGGGCATGGTAGTGCTGAAGAGGCCGTCTGCGTAGAAGGCCGGATGGAGGGTATGCCGGTGTTGCGGGATATTTCCGGGCAGGAGCCTTAGATCCGGAAGAGCGAACCATGTCTATAGGATGCTTTTTTCTTGCGTTCCGTATGTTTTGTGCCTAGTTTTCTCGGCAAGCAAAAGTTTTTTTGTTGTCTTTTTTTGTGCAGCCTGCGACGGCAGAAAATACAGCGGCTCTTCATTGGTAGAGCAAAGTGAAGCATTGAGGTCTTTAGGGGCCGAATGCAGAAAAGGCAGGAGGTTTTCTGATGAGGAAAATACGGTTGCCCGTCATGGGCATGCATTGTGTGAACTGCGCCAATGGTGTGGAAAAAGCGGTTGTTGCCCTGGACGGCGTCCAGACGGCCCGCGTGAATTTAGCTTCGGAGTTGCTGGATGCCGAAGTGGATGAAGAAAAGGTTTCTGCAGGGGATATTGCCGAAGCCGTACGAAAGGCCGGATTTCAGATTCCCGAAGCAAGTCTTCGTATTCCTGTCATGGGCATGCATTGTGTGAACTGTGCCAATGGTGTGGAAAAGGCGCTGAAGGGGGTGGCGGGTGTGATGGATGCCCGTGTCAATTTCGCCCTTGAAGAAGCACAGGTCCGATACCTGCCCGGAGAGACCGGAGCGTCTGTTCTGATGGAGGCCATACGTAAAGCAGGTTTTACTCCGGTCATGGATGAAGAGAACGGTCCGGATGCCGATGATGTGGAGACGTCGGCCAGAGAAGCAGACGTTGCCGATCAGAAGAAAAAGTTTTTGGTCGGGGCTTTTTTTACTCTTCCCCTTTTTATTCTTTCCATGGGAAGGGATTTTGATCTTATGGGTGCATGGAGCCATGGGGTCTGGGTAAATTATTTTCTCTGGTTTCTGGCAACGCCGGTGATGTTCTATACGGGGCTGGATTACTTCCGGGGCGGCTGGCAGAGCCTGAAAAATAAGAGCGCCAACATGGATGTTCTGGTCAGTATGGGTACTTCCGTTGCCTATGGATATTCTGTGTGCGTGATTCTCTTTTCCAGCCTTGATGGGCACGTTTATTTTGAAACGGCTGCTGTTATTATTACCCTTATTAAGTTCGGCAAGCTCCTTGAGTCCAGAACCCGGGGCAAAAGTGGCGAAGCCATCCGTAAGCTGATGGATCTGTCGCCGAAAATGGCCATACGGTTGGAAAAAGGCCGGGAAGTGGAAGTGGCTGTTTCTGCAATCCGTAAAGGAGACAGGCTGGTATTGCGGCCGGGCAGTCTTGTTCCTGTGGATGGCATTGTGGAGGAAGGGTTGAGTTCGGTGGATGAGGCCATGCTTACGGGCGAATCCATTCCTGTGGATAAAAAGCCGGGAGACGGTCTGACGGGCGGAACCGTTAATCATGATGGACATCTTGTCTTCATTGCGGAACGGGTAGGTGCGGAAACGGTGCTTGCAGGCATTATCCGTATGGTGCGGGAGGCGCAGGGCAGCCGCACAAGGGTGCAGGCCCTTGCGGACAGGGTGGCGGCAGTCTTTGTTCCTGCGGTGGTGATGGTAGCGCTGTTCACCTTTGCCGTATGGTGGCTGGCTTCGGGAGATGGTGTGGAAGCCATGGTGCGTCTGGTTGCCGTTCTTGTCATTGCCTGTCCCTGTGCCCTGGGTCTGGCAACACCCACGGCGGTTATGGCAGGAACGGGCAGGGCTGCAGAAAATGGTATTTTGTTCAAAAACGGCATGGCCCTTGAAGATGCGGCAGAAGTTCAGACGGTGGTTTTTGATAAAACCGGTACGCTGACCTACGGTAAGCCTGAGGTGACGGACATTCTTTCTGTGTCGGAGGAAATGTCGGAAGACGATATCCTTGCACTGGCTGCTGCGGTGGAGAAGGGATCGGAGCATCCTGTGGGACGGGCTGTCGTTAATAGGGCAGAAAAGCAAGGGCTTTCTTTTCCGGATGTTTCGGCTTTTACCAGTGTGGGAGGGGCCGGGGTGAAAGCTGTGGCAGCAGGCCGGTCCGCAGCCATAGGCCGTCCGGACTGGCTCCGGGATACGGGGGTGAGTACGGAATCCGGAACAGAGGCAATAAAGGAACTGAGGAAAGCGGGAAAAACCGTACTGGGACTGGCTGTGGAAGGGCGTCTTGCAGGGTTGATTGCTGTGGCGGATACTCCACGACCGGAAGCGCCTTCTGTTATTTCTGGCTTGAAGGCCATGGGGATGCATACGGTTCTCATGACAGGCGATACCCCGGAAAGTGCGGGAGCTGTTGCCGCTTTCTGCGGTATAGGGGAAGTGCTGTCCGAGGTGCGCCCCGAAGGAAAAGCCGGGGCCATAAAGCTCCTTCAGGCAGGAGGGAGGCGGGTTGCCATGGTGGGAGACGGCATCAATGATGCACCTGCACTGGCCGCTGCCGATCTGGGCATTGCCATGGGATCCGGAACGGATGTGGCCATGGAGACTGGAGATGTGGTTCTGGCCGGAGGGCGACTGTCTCAGGTCCCCATGGTTTTCAGAATAGGCAGGGCCAGCCTTCGTGTGATCAGGCAGAATCTTTTCTGGGCCTTCTGTTATAATGTACTGCTCATTCCCATTGCGGCAGGTGTGCTGGCTTCCTTTACTCTTCTTCCTATGATGCTGCGGCATCTGGATCCCATGGCCGCAGCGCTGGCCATGGCCCTGAGCAGCCTTACGGTGGTGAATAATTCTCTGCGTCTTTATCGTTCCCGAAGTTTGATCCGCTGATGCGGAGTATGGAGAGGGGGATGCTTTCTGTTTTATCGGATCAAAAGAGGATGTTCATGGATTCTCCTGAGCGGGCAGAGGCGGTTTAGGGAAGGCGGCAAAGGAGCGGAGGTTGCCCGGAGGCAGCTCCCAGACCGTGGAAACCATGACGCGGTTTTCCGTCATATTGCGGGTAGGAGGGTTTTGTCCTTTGCGGTGGTTTCCTGGATGGCGGTAACCGGTTGGCCGGAAACAGATGAGTGGCGTGATTCTTTGCGTGATTTATTTCCGGGGCTTTTGGCACAAAGAGTAACCACTATTTTATCATTTTTCGGCATAAGTGCGTCAGTAAAGGAGGGTGTCGGGTGAGCTGGCAGATACATATTTTGGCTAATGGCCGCTTTTCCATACGTTTTCGTACTCAATGGGGGGGGGATCTTCTGCCTTCCATGGAAAATATCCCCAGCAGTATTTTTCTTGCGTATTCTGCATCGGGGCTGGTTCTGGTGGATACGGGTTTTGACCCTGAAGATGTAGGCGGTCATGGATCTTTCGCGGCACAGAAAAGAACCGAATCTCTGGAGGAGTTGCTGAAAAGTCTGGGCCTTGTGCCGGAAGATGTCGGTGATGTGATCATGACCCATCTGCACTGGGATCATACGGCAGGGATGCGGCTTTTCCCCCATGCCCGTTTCCATGTTCAGGCCGATGCCTTCCGGGCTTTTTTATGTCTGAAGCCCAATGAAGAAACTTATTACCGGCCTCAACACTGGCTTCCACTGCTGGATCGCATGGTGCTCATCGAAGGAGACAAAGAAATTGTACCGGGGATTCGGGTGCGGCGTACGGGAGGGCACTGCGCGGGGCATCAGGTCGTTCTCGTGGAAACGGAGGAGGGAACCCTTGCTCTGGCGGGAGATCTGCCCTTTGACTATTCCGGTCTCTGGTCGTCACTGCCTGCAGATTTTTGGGAGGATTACCGTAGGTGCAAAGGGGAAAAAACAGGGTGGTCTGATGAACAGTGGAAAAGATTGCGGGCTTTTATGAAAAAAAACAAATTAATGGATGCGCCATGCGGAACAAGGGAAGTGAGTTTTTCGCGATTGCGCAGGGGGTGTGCCCGGATACTGCTGACCCATGATCCGGGGCCCTTTATCCTGACAGTGAAGAGCGGAAACAGCCGGCCTGACAGCGGCAAGGGCAGCAGAAGGATGCTGCCCTGATGAAAAATTAAAAGCCGAAACCTGATCCGTCCCAGCAGTGGGTGCAGAGTTTTTCTTTGGGTAGGCCGATGGCTGTCACCAGATCTTCCAAAGCCTGAAACTGTAAAGAAGTCAGTTCCATCCGTTGTTGAATCCATGCTGTCATTGCTTTGTTTTTTGGATCAGCGGCATTTGCGTATCGATGAAGATCCATGGCTTCATCCCCTTCAAGGGCGAGTATGGCTTTACGCCCGATGAGTTCCAGGGAAGAGCGCGAGCTGGAGAAATTAAGAAACTCGCAGGGGAATATCAGTGCGGGGCAGGCCACTCTCATGTGAACATGGCGGGCACCATAGGCACAGAGTACCCGTGCATTGTCGGCGAGCTGGGTTCCCCGGACGATGGAATCATCCATGAGAACCATGGATTTTCCTTCGATCAGGCTGCGATTGGGGATCAGTTTCATGCGGGCGACCAAAGAACGGGTTTTCTGGTTCTGGGGCATGAAGCTTCTCGGCCATGTGGGGGTATACTTGACAATGGGGCGCTGGTAGGGAATCCCTCGGGCATTGGCATAGCCTACGGCATGACCGATGCCGGAATCCGGAATGCCGGCTGCAAAGTCTGCCGGAACCGTATCTTTTGCAGCCATGGCTGCGCCACAGCGGTAGCGGAATGCTTCCACGTTGATGCCTTCGTAACTGGAAGAAGGGTAGCCGTAGTAGACCCAGAGGAAAGAGCAAACCTGCATGGGCTCCTTTGCAGGAATACGATCTTCCCAGCCTGTCGGACTGATGAAAATCGCTTCTCCCGGTCCGAGATCCCTGACTGGTTCATAGCCAAGATTTACAAAAGCACTGGATTCGGAAGAAAAAGCATAACCACCATCTCTCTGGCCGAGGATGAGTGGCGTTCTGCCAAGAAGATCCCTGCAGCCGTAAATGCCCTTTTCCGTCATCAGGATAAAGGTGCAGGAACCCTTGAGTTTTTCCTGTACGGCCAGAATTCCCGACTCAAAGGATTCTTCCGCACTGATGAGCATAGCCACAATTTCTGTGGGATTGATTTTGCCGGCGGAAGACTCACTGAAGGCATAGCGGGTTGAATGGGCTTTCTGGGCAAGGGTGTCAATGTTGGTTATTTTCCCAACGGTTACAAGGGCAAAACGTCCCAAGTGAGATGAAAAGACCATGGGTTGGGCATCCGTATCGCTGATGACTCCGATTCCCATATTGCCGGAAAAAAGACCTAGATCCGGTTCAAACTGGGTACGGAAATAGCTTGATTCCAGATTGTGGATTTTGCGGGTAAATCCCGATGGCCCGGCTACGGCCATGCCGCCCCGCCGGGTGCCGAGATGGGAAAGGTAGTCTGTTCCGTAAAAAAGGTCTCCCACACAATCTGTCTTCCGGGCCACGCCGAACACGCCCCCCATGATACTCCCTTCCTTACATGTTTTGCCGGTATGCTGTCTTTTCAGTCCCATTTTTTCAAAAGGGAATGGCAATGGTGGATTGGAATTTTTTGCTGGTGAACTTACATATCAGACAGGTGGCGTTATAGAATCCATTGGCTCTCAAGTACAGAAAAAAATATGAAGGTACGGATTTTTCATGCAAAAGAGTGTTGACATTAAAATGGGCTGTTGTTAAAGCACACACTCAAACAAAATGGAGAAAGACAGTCCCATGCTTACTCTTATACTTATCAGCCTTATTCTCGTGATTATCGTTCTCGTGGTGGTGGCGCCACCGCTCGAGGGTCAGGCTTGGTAATGGCATTATAAACGCCGAACGGAAGATTCAGAACCGTTATCAGCCTGACAGCTGATAACGGTTTTTTTGTTTTTCAAGCATGAAAGGAGTGACCATGCGCAGCGGGCAAGTGAAGGACGGTATAGAGCGGGCTCCCCACAGATCCCTTTTCAAGGCCATGGGCTATACGGATGAGGAGATCCGGCGGCCTCTTATTGGTATTGCCAATGCAGCCAACGATATTATTCCGGGTCATGTGCACCTCGATAAGATTGTGGAAGCTGTCAAGGCCGGAATTTACATGGCAGGCGGGCTTCCCGTAACCTTTGGTGTTATCGGTGTCTGTGACGGTATTGCCATGAATCATACGGGTATGCACTATTCCCTGGGAAGCCGGGAGCTGATTGCGGATACCATTGAGGTTATGGCCACGGCCCACGCCTTTGACGGTTTGGTCATGGTTCCCAACTGTGACAAAATCGTTCCGGGCATGCTCATGGCTGCTGCCCGCCTTGACCTGCCCACAGTGGTCATCAGTGGTGGTCCCATGCTGGCGGGCAGACACCCGGAGAAGCCTGGAACCAAGGTGGACTTGATTTCTGTTTTCGAAGCCGTCGGTGCGGTGAAGCGCGGTGCTATGGATGAGCGAGAGCTGGCCCTGATTGAAGATGCGGCCTGTCCTACCTGCGGCTCCTGTTCCGGTATGTTTACGGCTAATTCCATGAACTGTCTTACGGAAGTCATTGGCATGGGGCTTCCCGGTAATGGTACGGTACCTGCGGTCATGGCGGAGCGGCAGCGTATGGCCAAGTACGCGGGCATGAAGGTGATGGAGCTTTTTGAGGCAGGTATTACCCCCCGCACCATCATGACGAAAAAGGCCTTTGAGAATGCCCTGGCTGTGGATATGGCTTTGGGATGTTCCACGAATACCGTTCTGCATCTGCCGGCCATCGCAGGTGAAGCCGGGGTGCAGATTGATCTTGATATGATTAATGAGGTGAGTGCCCAAACTCCCCATCTCTGCTCCTTAAGTCCCGGCGGCAAGGACCATATCGAAGATCTGAACCGTGCGGGCGGTATTTCAGCGGTGATGAAGGTTCTGGCCGATGCGGGACGGATTCACGGAGACTGCATGACGGTTACGGGCAAAACCATTGCAGAGAATATTGCCGCAAGCCGGGTGCTGGATACGGAGGTGATACGGCCTCTGGATAACCCCTACCATGAGCAGGGAGGTCTTGCCGTTCTTTTCGGCAATCTGGCACCCGAAGGCTGTGTGGTGAAGCAGTCGGCGGTTCGGGATAAAATGATGGTCCATGAAGGGCCTGCCCGTGTATTTAATTCCGAGGAAGCCGCTTCGGCAGCCATTATGGCAGGAGATATACGCAAAGGCGATGTGGTGGTGATCCGCTATGAAGGTCCTAAGGGTGGGCCCGGTATGCGGGAAATGCTGACTCCCACATCCACCATTGCGGGTATGGGGCTGGACGCGGACGTGGCCCTGATCACGGATGGTCGCTTTTCAGGTGGAACAAGGGGGGCCGCCATCGGGCATGTATCTCCCGAAGCCAGCAGTGGTGGAACCATTGCCTTTGTGGAAGAAGGAGACCTTATTGCCATTAACATTCCGGAGAAAAGTATTGTTCTCAGGGTGGGGGATGAGGTTCTCGCACAGAGGAAGGCCGTCTGGGTGCCGCCCCCACCCAAAATAACCAGAGGGTACATGGCCCGTTACAGCCAGAGGGTATCTTCCGCAAGCAGAGGTGCGGTGCTGGACGGGTAGTTTTTATAAGAATTCATTGATAAAGCAATAGTTTTTTTACCCAAACGAAGGATGATTCCCATGGAGTTGACAGGCGCACAAATTCTCTGGCAGTCGCTCAAGGACGAGGGCGTGGATACGGTTTTCGGCTATCCCGGCGGCGCTGTCATCGATTTTTATGATGCATTGGTAAACTATGACATCAGGCACATTCTTGTCCGCCACGAGCAGGGTGCTGTCCATGCGGCAGATGGCTACGCCAGAGCTTCGGGCAAGGTGGGGGTCTGTGTGGCAACATCCGGTCCCGGGGCTACCAATACCGTAACGGGTATTGCCACGGCTTACATGGATTCCATTCCCATGGTTGTGATTACAGGGCAGGTGCCTACCAGTCTCATCGGTAACGATGCTTTTCAGGAAGTGGATATTGTCGGGATTACAAGGCCCTGTACCAAGCACAACTACCTTGTGAAAGATATCACGAAGCTGGAACGTATTATCAAAGAGGCTTTTTATATTGCCCGTTCCGGTCGGCCCGGTCCTGTTCTTGTTGATATCCCTAAAGATGTAACGAACAGCCGTACCCTTTATAAAGGGATTAAGGATATCCAGATGGAATCCTACAATCCCACCTATTATCCGAATACCAAGCAGGTGGCCAAGGTTGTGGGCCTGATCAAGCAGGCAAAAAAGCCCATTATTTTTGCCGGTGGCGGTGTGGTGCTTTCTAAAGGAT
Source organism: Desulfobotulus pelophilus (assembly GCF_026155325.1). Lineage (NCBI taxonomy): Bacteria > Pseudomonadati > Thermodesulfobacteriota > Desulfobacteria > Desulfobacterales > Desulfobacteraceae > Desulfobotulus > Desulfobotulus pelophilus. Next base: position 319,782 of record NZ_JAPFPW010000002.1, read on the forward strand.
CGGAGGCGCTTACCCACCTTGCAAGGCGGGCGAATATTCCCGTTACCGCATCCCTGATGGGCCTTGGAGCTTTTCCGGGGACGGATGAAAAGCTGTGGCTGGGTATGCTGGGCATGCATGGGACGTACAGAGCCAACATGGCTATTTCCGACTGTGATCTGATGCTGGCCATCGGAGTTCGTTTTGATGACAGGGTAACGGGAAAAACCGATGAGTTTGCCAATCAGGCCACCATCGTGCATGTGGATATTGACCCCACGTCCATTCATAAGAATGTGACTGTGGATGTGCCTGTGGTGGGTGACTGCCGTCTTACCCTTGAAGCCCTGAATCAGCTTCTGGATGCGGAGGATCCGGAGGAAATCGGGCCGGAGCGCAGGGAATGGCTTGGGCAGATTCAAAAATGGAAAGATACCAATCCTCTGAAATATGATCAGCAGAACTGTGAGACGATCAAGCCTCAGTATGTGGTGGAAAAACTGTTTGAGATAACAAAGGGTGACGCCATAATCAGTACAGAGGTGGGGCAGAACCAGATGTGGGCGGCCCAGTATTATCATTTTTCGAAACCCAATCAGTGGCTGACGTCTGGGGGGCTGGGAACCATGGGCTATGGTTTTCCTGCAGCCATCGGTGCGCAGATGGCGTTCCCGGACAAGCTTGTGGTAGATGTGGCAGGTGACGGTTCCATTCAGATGAATATTCAGGAAATGGCCACGGCTGTTCAGAATAAGCTGCCGGTAAAAATTGTTATCCTGAACAATCAGTATCTCGGTATGGTGCGGCAGTGGCAGGAACTGTTTTATAAGAAAAATTATTCTCAGACGGATATGACCCATGCCCCGGACTTCGTAAAGTTGGCGGAGGCTTATGGCGCTGCCGGTTTCCGGGCAACCCGGCCCGATGAAGTGGAAGCCGTACTGAAAAAAGGTATAGAGACTCCCGGTCCCGTGATCATGGAGTTTATGGTTTCCCGTGAGGAGTGTGTCTATCCCATGGTTCCTGCCGGAGCCCCCATCACCAACATGCTTTTGGTCTGATACGGAGGCGACAAATGAACGGAGACAAAAGTATTCTTTCCATCCTTGTGGACAATGAGCCCGGTGTTCTTTCGCGTATTACGGGTCTGTTTTCCGGCAGAGGGTACAATATTGAATCCCTGTCCGTTGCGGAAACCATGGAACCGGGTATTTCCCGCATTACCATGATTACCCGGGGAGACAAGCCCATTGTGGAGCAGATTAAAAAGCAGCTGAATAAACTGATCAATGTGATTAAGGTTCTTGATTTCACGGAGCAGCGTCATGTACTTCGGGAGCTGGCCCTGATCAAAGTGCATGCACGGTCGGAAAATCGGGCGGAAGTTCTGCGTATCGTGGATATTTTCCGGTGTAAAATTGTGGATTCCGGTCCTGAGCACTACACCCTTGAGGTGGCGGCGGATGAAGATAAGCTGTCTGCTCTTCTCAATATGCTGCAGCCCATGGGGATCAAGGAAATTGCCCGTACGGGTAGCATCGCCCTTGTCAGAGAAATGCATTAAGTTTTTTTGAATTTACCCTTGGAGGGCAGAAGGTGCTCTTCAGGGGTAAGGGATGCATTTTTTTGTAGTAGCTGACAGTGGAGTAGATTTTGAAAAAAGACCTGTTCTTCCTTAATCAAGAGGGCAGGTCTTTTAAGCCTTTGCGTGAAATTTATGTACTATGTAATAAATGATGTGAAAGGAGGATCTGTATGAAAAAAGCAGGTATTATCCGATGCCAGCAGACGGAGGATCTCTGTGCAGGAGCAACGGACTTCAAGGTGGCAGGGCAAGGTAAGCTTGCCTTTGAACAGACAGGCCCAGTGGAAGTGCTGGGTTTTCTTTCCTGTGGCGGATGTCCGGGAAAAAAGGCTGTGATGCGGGCAAAAATGATGGTGGATAAAGGTGCGGAGGTCATTGCTTTTGCTTCCTGTATCTCAAAGGGAAACCCCATTGATTTTGCCTGTCCCCACTTTGAAACCATGAAGGCAGCCGTGAGGAAAAAGCTTGGTCCGGATATTAAAATCCTTGATTATACCCACTGAGTAATTTGTATCTTCTTTTTTATGGGAGTCTCTTAACAGTAATTGTTCCGGTTTTCTGTATTGCCCGGATCCGCATCCGGGTAATACAGGCAGCCGGAAAGATCTTTTTTTTAGATTTTTCCGGTAAGGGGCCTTTCTTCAGAATAAGGTTTCCCGTGAAAAAGACCCTTTCCCCGGTTACAGGCCGGGTATGAACCATAAAGGCGGTTACCATGACATCCATGCTGCTCTACGACACCACCCTGAGGGACGGCGCCCAGGGAGAACACATCAATTTTTCCGCTGAAGACAAAATGAAGATAGCCCTGCGCCTTGATGATATGGGCTTTCATTATATCGAAGGCGGATGGCCCGGAGCCAATCCCAAGGATACGGCTTTTTTTGAGGCTGCCAGATCCATTACGTTTAAAAATGCAAAGCTTGCTGCCTTCGGTTCCACCTGCAGGCCGGGCATGAAGCCGGGCGATGATCCTCTCCTCAAGGCGCTGGCCGCAAGTGAGGCACCGGTAATAACCCTTTTCGGCAAAACCTGGGATCTCCATATCGAGCGTATCATGGAGAACACCCTGGAAGAAAATCTGCGTATGATCCGTGAGTCCGTGGCCTGGTTTGTTTCTTTGGGCCGGGAAGTGATATACGATGCAGAGCATTTTTTCGACGGGTACAAGGATAACGGGGAGTATGCCCTTGAAACCCTGACGGCGGCATGGGAAGGCGGGGCAGAGGTTCTGGTTCTCTGCGATACCAATGGCGGTTCCCTCCCTCACGAGATTGAAACAGTGATGGAAGATGTAAAAGTCTGGCTGGGAGACCGGTTCTCCGGAGACGCCCGGCCCATCAAGCTGGGTATCCATGCCCACAATGATGCAAGCCTTGCCGTTGCCAATACCATTACGGCGGTTCGCTGCGGAGCGGTTATGGTACAGGGTACCATTAACGGATACGGAGAGCGCTGTGGAAATGCGGATCTGACTTCCATCATTCCTGTGATGCAGCTGAAGATGGATGTTGACTGCATGAGTCCGGAACGGCTGGCTCGCATGAAAAGTCTTTCCCGCTTTGTCAGTGAGACGGCCAATGTGCCTCCACTGAACAGTCGTCCTTTTGTTGGTAAGAGTGCTTTTGCCCATAAGGGAGGCGCTCATGTTTCCGCCGTTCTGAAAGAGCCCAGGGGTTATGAGCACATGGTGCCTGAGCTTGTGGGCAATGAGAGACGGGTTATCATGAGTGATTATTCCGGAAAGAGCAATGTTACCTATAAAGCAAGGGAAATGGGCATTGACATGGAGGGGGTGGATTCCAGGGAGGTGGTGTCTGAAATTAAGCGCCTGGAGCAGGAAGGCTACCAGTTTGAGGCGGCAGAAGGTTCTTTCCGTCTGCTGGTGGAACGTATGGCCGGTCGTTTCAAGCCCCGCTTTCAGCTCAAGAATTTCCGGGTTACCGTGGAGAAGGATAAGGACAGACACTGCCGGTCCCATGCTGTTGTGCACATTGACACTCCCTTTGGTGAGGAGATGAGCGCTGCATCCGGAGACGGACCTGTTTCAGCTCTGGACAATGCCCTGCGTAAAGCCCTGGAGTGTTTTTATCCCAGAGATATGGCCCATATGCAACTGGTGGACTACAAGGTTCGGGTGCTGGACGGTTCCGGTGGCACAGCTTCTAAGGTACGGGTACTTATAGATTCCCGTGATCCGGATACCATATGGAGCACCATTGGTGTTTCCGAAGATATCATAGAAGCCAGCTGGCAGGCCCTGGCGGACAGCTTTCATTATAAGCTGGGCTCTTCCGAGATTTAAGCCGTTAGTATGGCACATAACTTCTGAGTAACATAACAGGTTACTTTATAGGCAAAGTGCCGCAACCCCGGCGTGAGCTGGTATTCAGCCTGTTGCTGGTAAGGGATCTGTCTGGCGGACAGGGCCCTAAGCGGGGGTGCCAAGTCACGGGAATTACGGTTCCGGAGTTTCATGAAAAAACGTGCTGAGTAGTCAGGGTGTTACTTTTTTATAAACCGGGAAAGGAGCAATCACTTTGAGTCCATGGAGCGTATACGCCGCAGGCAAGGCAAAGGCCCCTGTCCTGCGGCCCATGCTTGGCAATATCGGGATGCGTCTGTCGTACTTGTGAGAATTTTTTTGAGATAAAAAAATGACGGGCAGAGGAATCTGTCTGTTTCGTATGGTCCTGAAAGGAACTCCCGATGAATAACCGTGTAATTATTTTTGATACTACCCTGCGGGATGGCGAACAGTCACCCGGTGCCAGTATGAATACGCAGGAAAAAATCCGTATAGCAAGGCGCCTGGAGGAGCTGGGGGTTGATGTCATTGAGGCCGGTTTTCCTGCGGCCAGTGATGGGGATTTTGATGCGGTACGTCGTATTGCTGCCTCTGTTGAAAGGGTGCAGGTAGCCGCACTGTGCCGGGCATCAAAGGGTGATATAGACCGGGCATGGGAAGCCATCAAAGAAGCAAAACATCCAAGAATTCATACCTTCCTTGCTACATCTGAGCTCCATATGAAATATAAGCTGCAGATGGATCGGGAAACGGTTCTCCGGAAAGCTGTTGAAGCAGTTCGGTATGCAAAAACCCTGACGGACAATGTGGAGTTCTCTGCGGAGGACGGCTCCCGTTCGGACAGAGATTTTCTCTGCAGGGTCTTCGCAGCCGTGATTGAGGCGGGTGCCACAACGGTGAACCTGCCCGATACGGTGGGTTATGCTGTTCCGGAAGAATATGCTGCGCTGGTCCGTTATGTGATGACCCGGACACCGGGAATGGACAAAGCGGTACTTTCGGTTCACTGCCATAATGATCTGGGGCTTGCAACGGCCAATACTCTGGCTGCTCTGGCTGCTGGTGCAAGGCAGGCGGAGGTGACCATTAACGGTATCGGTGAGAGGGCAGGCAACACGGCCCTTGAGGAAGTGGTCATGGCTATCAACACCCGCAAAAATGTATTTGGTCTGGAGACGGGTATTGATACCACCAAAATTTATCCCGTGAGCCGTACGGTACGGGAGATCACGGGTATGATTGTTCAGCCCAACAAGGCCATAGTGGGAGCCAATGCCTTTGCCCATGAGTCCGGTATTCATCAGGACGGTGTGCTGAAAAACCCCATGACCTATGAGATCATGCAGCCGGAAACGGTCGGTCTTGCCAAGAATAATCTGGTGCTTGGCAAGCATTCGGGCAGGGCAGCCATAAGGGCCCGCCTTGAAGCCATGGGGTATACGCTGGAGCCTGATCAGATCAATGTTATCTTTACCCAGTTCAAAGATCTTGCGGATAAGAAAAAGAGTATACAGGATGAGGATCTGGAAGCGCTGGTTACGGAGAACGTGCTGCGGGCCAATGATCTCTTTGAAGTGGGGGATGTGCAGATCTCCTGCGGCAATACCTTTCATCCCATGGCGGGCGTTACCATCCGCAGGGAAGGTGTGCTTCTGGGGCCTGTTTTCACCAGTGGTAACGGTCCCATTGATGCTGTCCTTAATGCCATTATGCAGCTGACGGGTATGTGCCCGGAGCTTCTGCGCTTCACCGTTTCTGCCATTACGGGAGGAACGGATGCCCAGGGGGAAGTGACCGTACGTATTAAGGAAGGTGACCGTGTGGCCATGGGAAGAGGGGCGGATCTGGATATTGTCACAGCCAGTGCCAGGGCCTTTGTTAATGGTCTCAACCGTCTGGTTGCCATGAAGAATAATCCGGACCGGTCCATGGAGAGTATCTGAGAATGTAACCGTGCTTCGGGTGTCTGAGCCCTGTTTTTTGTGTGGAATCCGGGCCGGATTTGTCGGTGCTGGGATTCGGTGAGGGACTGATCAATCTAAGAAACCGGTATCCTTGTAATCAGGATATCGGTTTTCGGATTCAGGCGGCATGGGATGATGAAGAAAAATGAAGTAGGGGCTTTTTTGCGATCTCCATCCGGTGCGGTGGTTGCCGGAGCCCTTTTTCTTGTTGCGGCAGGTTTTTTTCTGGCGGTCATGGGAGCCATGGTGAAGTCTGCCACAGAAGATATGCCCACGGCCATGGTTGTGTTTTTACGGAATGCGGCCACCTGTCTTTTCATTCTGCCTCAGCTGTTCTGGGGTCCCGGGGCACGCATCGGTCTGCGTACCGGCTCTTTCGGCCTCCACCTTCTGCGTTCTCTCAGCGGTCTTGTGGCCATGTATGCCTATTTTTATGCCCTGAGCGTGCTTCCTCTGGGTGAAGCCGTGCTGCTTTCTTATACCAGTCCGCTGCTGACTCCGGTGGTGGCCCGTATCTGGCTGAAAGAGCCTTTGGAAGGGCATCATGTTGTGGGCGGTATGCTGGGGTTTGTTGGTATTGTGATGATCCTGCGACCGGGTTTTCATGAGGTGCATCCGGCTGCTGTGGTGGCACTGATTTCAGCTGCATTTGCCTCCATTGCCATGGCAACGGTTCGAAAGATGGGCGCAACAGAGCCCCCCTTCCGGACGGTTGCATGGTTTACCCTTCTTGCCACGCTGTTTTCAGCACCGGCGGCTCTGCCTGTATGGCAGGCAATGAATGTGGGTCTGATAGTTTTTATTGTCTGTCTGGGCGGGGTGGGCTTTGCGGCACAGATATGCCTCACCAGCGGCTATGGCATGGCTCCATCAGCACGGATTGGTCCCTTCACCTACTCTACGGTTTTTTTTGCCAGCATACTCGGGACATTCGTGTGGGGTGAAATACTGCATCCCATGACTCTGGCAGGGGGGCTGCTGATTGTTGCCGGTGGCATTATGGCTGGCAGAAGTGTTTGATTCGTAATGTTTTTTATTTGGATGCTGCTCTGCCCGATACTTCCGCCAGTCCATACTCATCCCTGCTTGTCAAGGGCCTCTATTCGATCTGCCAGGGGCGGGTGGCTGTAATGAAAAAAAACATACAGCGGGTGGGGTGTGATATTGGCAAGGTTATCCTTTGCCATGCGTCGAAGGGCGTTTTGCAGCCCTTCGGGTGATCCGGTTATTTTTTTGGCAAAGGCATCGGCTTTGTATTCGGCCTTTCTTGAAAGGGCATTGGATAAAGGAGCCAGAATAAGTGCAGCGGGTGTCCAGATGAGGGTAAGGAGGAACAGCCCTGTGTGGGCGCTGGGCTGCTGGAATCCAAAGGCTTCGTACAGCAGGGGCCATGAGATCAGCTGACCTGCGATAGAAAAAATGAGAAGAGAGATAATCGAAAAATAGAGAAGCTGCCGGGTAAGATGGCGACCTTTCCAGTGACCGATTTCATGGGCAAGAATGGCAAGGATTTCATTTTCAGGGTGCTTGGTGAGTAAGGAGTCATACAGTACTATACGGCGGCTTTTTCCGAGGCCGGTCATGTATGCATTGGTATGGGCTGTTCTTTTGGACGCATCCATTACAAGAATGTCTTTCAGGTGGAGCCCGGTACGCGAGCATAGGCAACGGATTCCTTCCCGCAGAGAACCTTCGGGCAGGGGGGTAAAGGTGTTGAAAAGCGGGGCGAGCCACGTTGGGTACACCAGAATCATGAGAAGCTGGAATCCCATGAAGAGGCAGTAGGCTGCCAGCCACCACAGATTGCCGGCAAACAGAAAAGCGGCAAGGATGCCTCCTAGAAGAATACCTCCGAGGATAAGGGAAAGGAGGAGGTTTTTGGCTTGATCAGACAGCCATACCTTTAGGGTTTTGGTGCTGAAGCCATGTTTTTTTTCCACTATGAAGTTATGGGCCCAGTCAAATGGCAGGCTGATAAGAAAAGAGGTAAGGCCGATACCACCGAAAAAAAACAGACCTGCCATAATGGGATGCAGGGAAAGCAGAAGGGTATCAAAGCCCTGAATAAGGCCTGAGAACAGGGCTGCGATGAGCAGGGTGTCTGCGCTGATCCGGTGAAAGGTGCTGAATCGATTCCGGTCCACACCATACCGGCGCATTTGTCTTATACTTTTTTTGTCAAGGGATCCTCTGAAGGCTTTGGGGATCCCATCGTTTTTTCTGGCCTGATGACTGTCATTGCACCAGACAAGGAAGTGCTCAAAGGCAGCTGCAATGAGGTAGGGCAGTAGAAAAAGGAAAAAAAGCGAACTGGTATTCATGGGTGCTCCGTGGATGCAGATTGATTATAAGAAGGCCTGTAGAGATCTGGGAAAAATGCTTTCGGATCTTGTATAATAAATCAGGCTTCCGTATTTCCGGAAGGGTCAGATGACAGGTCCCTCTGGAACAACTTCATAAAAAAGTTTTTTTAGTGGAAAGCCCGCCTGAAAGCAATGTAAAAAGACGCTGGTTCTCCTCCGTGCAGCTGCCATGGAACGGAGAATGATACGGATGTTGCTGGGCTGCCGGTCTGTTTTTGATTGTGAATTCTTTATGGGTAAAAAAGTACTCTTAGGAAGATTTTTTTATGCCGGTTTTTGCTTCATCTTGTACGCATAAAAAAATCATGATAGTATAACAGAATTGATAGAATACCCGGGTCGATATCTGCTCCGGGCATGCTTGTGGGAAAAAACTTTTGGAATGAAATGCTTGTGGTTTTTTTATTATGAAACAATATATGGTCGATTCACTGCGGCTTGAAGATTACCGGAAACTGGAAGCCATACTGAAAGCCCGCTACGGAGTACCCCTTGTGGGCGGTGTTTACTGGGTACCTCTCCCTGAAACTATCTGTTCTCCCCTCCAGTTGGAACATGAGGAGTGCCGTCCCCATGTGGTTGCACTGGATCTGGAAGAAAACCGTCTTTGCTGTGAGTTCCTGATCCGTACCCGTAAAGCCATGCACTGTGGTTGTATGGGATATGCGGACACAAACCAGCGAGGATGGATTATGGATACTGTGGATGCTCTGCTGGAAGAGGCCTGCGTTATTGTCTGATTTCCTCCTGTTGTTATTCCTGCCCTGTCTTCAGGCATTTTCTTTTTTGTATAGATTCCGTTAATCGCTGACTTTCCTTTATCCCGGCAGGCCTGTCCGTTTTGCTGGAGCCGGGTATATCTTGTACGCTAATCATTTCTGGAGATATGTTGCTATGCTGAAAATAGTGCCTCTTGGCGGACTCGGAGAAATTGGTCTGAACATGATGGTCTTTGAATATGAAGACGATGTGTTTGTGGTGGATGCGGGCCTTATGTTTCCGGAAGACTACATGCTGGGTGTTGACATTGTCATCCCTGATATGGAGTATCTCAAGGGGCTTTCCCATAAGATTAAAGCAGTTATCATTACCCACTCCCATGAGGATCATATAGGAGCCCTGCCCTATCTGCTCAGAGAAATCAGTGTTCCCGTCTATGGGACGCCTTTCACCATCGGCATGATCGAACACAAGCTTTCGGATTTTGATTATCCCATTGATGCGGACTTGAAAAGAGTCCATCCGGGAGACGTGCTGGATATCGGAGTTTTTTCCCTTCGTTTTATCCGGGTCAGCCATAGTACGGTGGATGGGGTGGGGCTGGCGATCAGCACGCCTGTCGGCCTTGTTGTACATACGGGGGACTTCAGGATCAACCATAACTCCATCGATGGTATGATCACTGATGTGAATGCCTTTGCCCGTTGCGGTGAAGAAGGGGTTCTGGCTCTTTTGTCCGATTCCACCAATGTGGAAAAAAGCGGTTACACCATTTCCGATGAAACCGTGGGCCGGACTCTGGAACAGCTGATTCATGATGCACCGGGCAGGGTGATTGTGGCGCTTTTTGCTTCCAATGTAGCCAGAATTCAGCAGATCGTAGATATTGCAAGGAAAAGGGAAGCCCGTGTAGTAATCAACGGGCGCAGCATGGAGCTCAGTGTTCGGGTAGCCCGGGAACTTGGCTACCTGTCCATCCCCGAGGGTATGGAAATGGATCTCGGGGAAATGGGCCAGAACAGTGATGGTAAGGTGATTATGATTACCACGGGTAGCCAGGGTGAACCCATGAGTGCACTGTCGCGTATGGCGGAGGGTTCACATAAGCAGATCCGAATCCGTAAAGGAGATACGGTTATTCTCTCCTCCAAATCCATACCCGGTAATGAAAAAGCCATAACAGCTATCATCAACAGCCTTTACCGTCGCGGTGCGAATGTCATTTACAATAAGATGGCGGAAGTTCATGTTTCTGGTCATGCTTTTCAGGAAGAGCTGAAGCTCATGATGAGTCTGACTAAGCCGAAGTATTTCATTCCCATTCACGGAGAATACCGCCATCTTGTGCACCATGCGAGGTTGGCCGTGGAAACAGGAATCCCATCGGAAAGGGTTCTGCTTGCGGAAAACGGACAGACCATCCTCTTTGACGGGCGGGGTGGGCGTATGGGCAATGTGGTACACACGGGAAGGGTGCTGATCGACGGTAAGGGGATCGGCGATGTGGGCCGCAGCGTGCTCAGGGAGAGACGGATTCTTTCAGAAGACGGTATCGCCGTTATCACCATGGTGATTGATCAGGAAACCGGAGTTGTGTTATATGGGCCGGAACTGGTTTCAAGGGGGTTTGTTTTCTGGACAGAGACAGGTCATGTCCTTGACGATGCGCAGTGTGTTATCCTGGAAATTGTTGAAGATGTGGGCCCTGAGGTGGCCAATAGGGTAGAGATCATCAAGGCAAGGCTACAGAAGGCCCTGCGCCAGTATTTCTATTTTACGATCCGGAGAAGGCCCATTATTCTTGCCCATATTTTTGAGGTCTAGGGAGACGCCCATGCGGCGGGAGTTTACGGCACTTTTTCTTGTTTTTATGGCGGTTTTACTTCTGGGAAGTCTTGCAAGCTTTCATCCTGAAGATCCCTCCATTATCCGATCCGTTGGAGACACTCCGGTATACAACCATTTCGGCATTGTCGGTGCATGGATTTCGGGTTTTCTCCTTGGCTGTTTTGGCGCAGGTTCTTTCTGGTTACCCGTTCTTATCGGAGAAACCACATGGAGGGTGCTGCGAAAAAAAGAGCATCCTTTTTCACCGGGGGTCAGGGCGGCGGGCGGTTTTCTTCTGATACTTGCTACCGGAGCCATTCTGTCCGGGTCTTTCGTTCCGCAGGGCCGTTTTGCGGTTAACAGTCTTGTGGGCGGGTTGCTGCGGGATCTGCTGGAGCATTACGTGAAGGAGCAGGGAGCCCTTCTGGTTCTTGCTTTTCTTTTTGTTGCTGGATTCATGGTGGCCACAGGGCTTTCTCTGGGGCGCGTGCTGGCAGGCCTTGCCAGGTTGTGGGTTTGGGGTGTGCGGCTGTTTTTTGCCGGTATACGGGCTCTTTGGCTGTGTGTTCTCCGTTTTTGCAGCCTGCTGAAAGGTCTGGTTTTATGGTTAGGACAACGATTTTCCCTCCGAAAAAATGCTCCGGTGAGCAGTGCCGGATCTCTGCCTGTTTCTGTAGTGCCGCCACCGATGCCTCCGAAGGAGGTCGGGGGGCGTAAAGAAACACCTGTTATTACCTCCCGCATGCCTGTAAAGCTGAAAAGCCGTCCATGCCCGGTGCAGGAAGAACTCCCGGTTACCCGTTCCGAGGGTGTGTTCCGGCTTCCTCCCCTGGATCTTTTGGAGAAGGTTCCGGAGAGCAGCAGCCCCGTGGATGAAGACTTTCTGCGTTCACAATCTGAAATACTTGAAAAAAAACTGGCGGACTTCGGGGTTGACGGCCGGGTTGTCACCGTAACACCGGGGCCTGTCATTACAACCTTTGAGTATAAGCCCGCACCGGGTGTAAAAATCAGTAAGGTGACAAATCTGGCCGATGATCTTGCTCTGGCACTGAAGGCCATGAGCATACGGATCATTGCGCCCATTCCGGGAAAGGCCGCCATCGGCATAGAAGTGCCCAATGCCGTGCGGGAGATGGTGCATTTCCGTGAGATCGTGGTTTCGGAGTCTTTCCGGAAGAGTAAATCGCCCTTAACCGTTTGTCTGGGTAAGGATATAGTGGGGCTTCCCGTTGCCGTTGAAATGGACCGTATGCCCCATCTCCTCATTGCCGGTGCCACAGGAGCAGGAAAAAGCGTGGGGCTGAATGTCATGATTACAAGTCTGCTTTTCAAAGCCTCTCCCGAGGAGGTAAAGCTGATCATGATAGACCCCAAGCGCATTGAGCTGTCTGTATATGATGGTATTCCCCACCTCATTACTCCGGTGGTGACAGATATGAAAAAAGCCACAGCGGCATTGTTTTGGGCCGTAAAAGAAATGGAGCGGCGCTATGAGCTCCTTGCAGGATTGAGATGCCGCAATATCGGTCAGTATAATGAAAAAGTCAGGGCTGTTCGGGAAGATCCCGGAAAATTACCGAATGAACCGGAAGAAGATTGTCTTCCTGAAAAGCTTCCTTATATTGTTATCGTAATTGATGAACTGGCTGACCTGATGATGGTGGCATCCAAGGATGTGGAGGTGGCTCTGGCACGACTTGCCCAGATGGCCAGAGCGGCGGGTATCCATATCATCCTTGCAACCCAGCGGCCTTCCGTGGATGTTCTGACAGGAATCATCAAGGCCAACTTCCCCACGCGCATGGCTTTTCAGGTTTCTTCCCGTATCGATTCCAGAACCATTCTGGATACCTCCGGGGCGGAGGCATTGCTGGGTAATGGGGATATGCTGTTCATGCCTCCGGGGACGGCCCGCTTGCAGCGTATACACGGGGCTTATATAGGAGAAGATGCTCTGATGGGAGTGATTGCATTCCTGAAGGAGCAGGGGGAGCCGGAGTATCTGTCGGAAGTTACGGAAGCCTTTGCGGGTAATGGAGATGGAGACAGTGAAGGTGGTGGCGGGGATCACGATGCCCGTTATGATGAGGCGGTGGCTCTGGTAGCCAGGAATCGTCAGGCTTCCATTTCCATGGTTCAGCGCCATCTCCGCATAGGTTACAACCGGGCGGCCAGAATCATAGAGGCCATGGAGCAGGAGGGCGTAATCGGTCCTGCTGACGGAGCTAAGCCCAGAGAGGTGCTGGTTCCTGCTTTTGACGAAATACCCTAGGTCTGCCATGGTACACCCGTGGCAATGCGGGATACGGTTGCATGAAAAACGTGCAAGGAAGGGGAGTTGTTTTTGTGTATAATACTGATCTGATTGAACGGACAAAAGGTTTTATGGACCCGGAAGAAGGGGAGCGCCTTTTTCAGCTGGCGCTGGATGCAGGGCGTATGGGACCCTGCCTTGAAATAGGCAGCTACTGCGGGAAATCAGCCCTTTACATGGGGCCGGCTTGTCAGTCACATGGGGGGATTCTCTATTCCATTGATCATCACAGGGGCAATGAAGAGCAGCAGCCTGGAGAACTCTATCATGACCCGGAGCTGGTTGACCCCCGTACCGGCCGTATGGACACTCTGTTTTTTCTGCGGAAAGTTCTGGCAGAAGCGGAACTGGAAGATACGGTGGTCCCCCTTGTTGGCGGGTCAGACCACATTGCCCGTTTCTGGCATACTCCCCTTTCCCTTGTTTTTATTGATGGGGGGCACACATTCAAGGCGGCGTATACGGATTATGTGAGCTGGTTTTCCCATGTGCAGCCCGGTGGTTTTTTAGTGGTGCATGATATTTTTGAGCGTCCGGAGGACGGGGGGCAGGCTCCCTGGTATGTTTATGAAACGGCTAAAAAATCAGGTCTTTTTGAAGAGCTGCCCCGTACAAAGTCCCTTGGGGTGCTGCGGCGTTATCGGCCGGGGGAATTGCCTCCGGATCTTCCTGAATGAGCAGGGGGCGGGATGGCCGGAGTAGGGGTGAACATGGTCTGCATTGACAGATTCTGTGTATTTTGTTAGTTTATATAAGTTTTGAAAGTAAAATCTGAATGAAGTATGAACATTCTGACAGAAACTGACTGAACTGAATATCTGACCGGAGCGGATGGATATTTTGGTGGATGTTATTTTACAGTAAACGTTCCTACAAACGGATTGAATACAGACACATGAATGCTTTTCTGCGACCTGAACTTCCTTCTGAAAGCGGCTTTCCCATTGCAAGGGCCGGATACCCGTTTATTTTGATTTCCGTTTTTGTGACGGCCATTGCTGCCCTTGCTGGGTGGGCATGGCTGACTGGATTGGGGCTTTGCGCCAGCCTTTTCTGCTTCTGGTTTTTTCGTGACCCGGATCGTCTGATTCCGGCTGATCCGGAAGCCATGGTTTCGCCTGCCGACGGGAAAGTAATTGTAGCACAAAGGGTGGATTCTCATCCTTATGGAGATGGGCCTGCATTTCAGATCAGTATTTTCATGTCTGTCTTCAATGTTCATGTGAACAGAATTCCCTTTGACGGTACTGTACGGGAGATTCGGTATCAGCCCGGGCGTTTTTTTAATGCCAGTCTTGACAAAGCGTCAAAGGATAATGAGCGGAATGCACTTCTCATAGAGACCCCGTCTTCGGTAAAATTCTGGACCGTGCAGGTGGCAGGCCTTGTGGCCCGCCGTATCATCTGCAGAGTACGGGAAGGTGATCAGGTATCAAGGGGCGTTCGTTTTGGGATTATCTGTTTTGGATCCCGCCTGGATCTGTATCTGCCCGAAGGTTTTGCGTGCTCCGTCAAAGTGGGTGAGCGTGTGTCCGCTGGCACAACAACACTGGGGAGTCTGAGATGAAAAAAACAAATGGGATGTCCCGCGCCCGGAAGGGTGTGTATGTGCTGCCTAATATGTTAACTTCCATGAATCTTTTCTGTGGCTTTTATGCCATTATCTCTGCCATCAACGGGCAGTACGAGACAGCGGCTATCTCTATTTTTGTCGCTATTGTTTTTGATATACTGGATGGCAAGGTGGCCAGGGCAACCAATACAACCAGCCGATTCGGCATAGAGTATGACTCCCTTGCCGATCTGATTTCCTTTGGTCTGGCCCCGGGTCTGCTGATTTATCTCTGGGCTTTACAGCCTATGGGAAGGTTGGGATGGCTTGCTGCTTTTCTTTTCATGATCTGCGGAGCTTTGCGCCTGGCTCGTTTCAATTCCATGGTGGACGCGACTCCCGGAAGTGATTTTTCTGGTCTTCCCATTCCCGGAGCGGCGGCCATGGCGGCCACAACGCTGCTTTTGTGTGAACGAACGCTGGTAAGTTTTGTGGAATGGCCTTTTATTCCCATGATTATGCTGTATGCGCTTTCTTTTCTCATGGTAAGTAATGTCCGTTATAGCAGTTTTAAAAAACACAGCCTTTTCAAACGGTTTAACTTCCATGTGCTGGTGGCCTGCATACTGATCTTTGTGTTCATTGCTGCCGAACCACCGGTGGCCCTTTTTCTTATTTCCCTTATCTATGTTCTTTCCGGTCCCCTTGGGATGCTGAAGGGGCATAAGGATGAACCGGTAGAAGAGGTTTTGGGAGAAGAAAAGCTGGACAGCTGATCAGAGAATAAGAGAGACAGGCAAGGATCCATTCTTCAATCCTGAAGGAATTGGGAATGGATCTTTATTTTTATAATTCTATCAGGTTCTGAGAATGGTGTATAAAAGACAGGCGGTCTGGTCCCTGCCGTCATTCGGGTGATTTTCAGGCCCGAAGAGTTTTATGGAACCTCCGGTTGGCCTTTACCAATAGTCTCTCTCTGCAAGCAGGCCGGACTTTATACCCCCTTGTTTGAAAACCGTAAGGAGTTTGCATTACCATGTCCGGAAAACTTTTGAATGTTGCCGTTGCCGGTGCAACGGGTGCCGTTGGCAATGAAATGATCCGTGGTCTTGAGTCTCGTAACTTTCCCGTTAAGTCGTTGAAACTTCTTGCTTCCAGCCGTTCCGTTGGACGGACGTTGTCATTTCGGGGGCAGGATATAGCCGTGGAAGAGCTTACAGCAGATTCGTTTACGGGCGTGGATATAGCTCTGTTTTCCGCAGGCGGTGGACCGAGCCTTGCGTTTGCCCCCCATGCGGCAGCAGCGGGGTGTGTCGTGGTGGATAATTCCAGTGCCTGGCGCATGGACCCTGATGTCCCCCTTGTGGTCCCTGAGGCCAACCCGGAGGCTGTTGCTGGCTATGTGGGTAAGGGTATTATTGCCAATCCGAATTGTTCTACCATACAGATGCTGGTGGCATTGGCGCCCATTCATCGTACATACGGGCTGAAGCGCATTGTGGTTTCAACCTATCAGGCGGTGTCTGGTACGGGTAAAAAAGCCATTGACGAACTGTCCGTACAGACACAGGCTGTTCTTGACAGGGCAGATCCGGTATGCGGAGTGTATCCCCATCGTATTGCCTTCAATTGTTTGCCCCATATTGATGTTTTTCTGGAAAATGGGTATACGAAAGAAGAGATGAAGATGGTGAACGAAACCAGAAAAATTCTTGGGGACGCCACCATCGGTATCACGGCTACAACCGTTCGTGTGCCAGTTTTTTATGGGCATTCTGAAGCTGTGAATGTCGAAACCCGTATGCCCTTTGATATGAAGGATGTCCGGAACCTGCTTCGAGCTGCACCCGGTGTGCGTGTGGTGGATGACCCTGCGGGTAATGTGTATCCCATGGCCATTGATGCGACTGGCCAGGATGATACTCTGGTGGGACGTATTCGAAGGGATGAATCCATGGAGAATGCCATGAACCTTTGGATTGTGGCGGATAATATCCGCAAAGGTGCAGCCACCAACACCATTCAGATTGCCGAAATACTGGCTGAAAAGTACCTTTGATATCTGTTCTTGTGAGAATTTTATTTTGAATAAGTACGGTTTTTACTGTGTGGGATGCCTTCCATCGTGGGATCACTGACGGAGGCGTTTCTGAAACATATGTCTTCATTCTGAAGACAGTATCGGTGAAATATCAAAGAGGATGGAACTTCTTATCCGATCATGGCAGAAGTTTCATCTTCTTTTACTTAGGCTGTTGAACAAAGAAAACAGGAGTTTTTCCATTGGAACGTATTCCCATTACCAAGGAAGGGTATGAGCACCTTAAAAAGGAGCTTGAACATCTGAAGAGTGTAGAAAGGCCCAGGAATATAGAGGCCATAGAGGTTGCCCGTGCCCATGGCGATCTTTCTGAAAATGCTGAGTACGATGCTGCCAAGGAGCGGCAGTCCTTTCTTGAAGGCCGTATTGCAGACCTCAGCTTCAAGCTGGCTAATGCCGATGTAATTGATACATCGAAGGTTACCAGAGATAAGGTGGTGTTTGGTTGCCGCATCCTTCTGGAGAATGTGGACTCCGGTGCTGAGGTGACCTATCAGCTCGTGGGTCCGGATGAATCGGATATCAGTAAGGGCAAAATCTCCGTATCCTCTCCCCTGGGCAGGGCTATCCTTGGCAAGGTCCCCGGAGATGAGGTTGTGGTGGATGCTCCCGGTGGTAAACGTTGTTATGAGCTTGTGGATATTTTATAAAACCCAGTAACAAAGGAGCCGTTCATGGCACGTGTGACCATTGAAGACTGTCTGAGTAAAGTTCCCAACCGGTTTAAGCTTGTGCATATGGCTGCTAAACGGGTACGCCAGCTGCGGGAGGGATCTGAGTATCTGGTACAGCGGGCAAAAAATGAGGATGTGGTAATGGCTTTGCGGGAGATTGCCGCGGGTCGGGTTGTCTCGGATACGGACTCCGGCAGCAAAAAGGGTGATAAATAAGCTTGCTGGAAAAAAATAAAAATTATACCAAAATCTCCAAGGCGGTAGGCAGGGCCGCTTTTCAGTATCGGATGTTTGATTCAGGAGAGCGTATAGCCGTTGGCCTTTCCGGAGGTAAAGACAGCCTTACTCTGCTCCGGGTGCTGGTGGACCGGCAGCGCATTTCGGCCATCCCGTACACGCTGCATCCCGTTTATGTGGACCCTGGTTTTGACGGCGGTTTCGATCAAGACCTGGTCCGGTGGTGCGCCGAACTGGGACTTTCCCTTACCGTAGAAAAAACGACCCATGGCCCCCTTGCCCACAGTGAGGAAAACCGTAAAAAGAGTCCCTGTTTTCTCTGCGCACTTATGCGGCGGAAGCGTCTCTTTTCCATTGCCGGAGATATGGGATGCCGGACTCTTGCTCTGGGGCATACCAAAGATGACATCATTGAAACACTTTTTATGAATATGTGTTACGCGGGTAAGATCGGTACCATGGTACCCCGCCAGGATCTTTTTAAGGGACGGTTGCGCATTATAAGGCCTCTCAGTCTGGTGGATGAGCAGCAGATTGTGAAATTGACGCGGACTTTTCCAGATCTTTTTCCCGTGTTCAGCAATCCATGCCCATCTGCGGCACATAGCAAGCGCAGGCAGATTAAGGGGTTTCTCGAAACCCTCTATCGTCAGGATAAAAAAATTAAAAACAATGTTTTCAGATCTATGGGCAATGTGCGCATGGAGTACATGCTGCAGTCTCCCCCGGAGGCAGACTGTCACAACCCGCATACGGGTGAGGATGAGGAATGAAAGATGTGCAGCGTCAGCGGGATGAGCGTAATCTGCCCATTGACAAGGTGGGTATCAAGAATCTGAAATATCCCATTACGGTTCTGGACCGTGAAAAGGGCAGGCAGCAGACCGTTGCGGATATATCCATGTATGTGGATCTGCCCCATGATGCCAAGGGCACCCATATGAGCCGCTTTGTGGAAATGCTGCATCTTTTCCGTGAGGAGGTTTCCCTTCGGTCCTTTTCAACCATTCTGCAGGAAATGCGTACCCTGCTGGAGGCAGAAAGAGCTCATATTGATGTGACCTTTCCGTATTTTATCGAAAAGAAAGCACCCGTGAGTAAAGAGCCGGGACTGATGGATTATTCCTGCACCATTTCCGGGTCCATATCCGCAGAAGGCAGAACGGATCTTCTTTCCACGGTTCGGGTACCGGTAATGTCGGTTTGTCCCTGTTCGTTAGAAATCAGCGACATTGGTGCCCATACCCAGAGGGGGATGGTGACGGTTTCTGTGCGTTTCCGGAAATTTTTCTGGATAGAGGCTCTTATTCAAAGAATTGAAGGCTGTGCTTCCAGCGATGTTTTTTCCGTGCTGAAAAGAGTGGATGAAAAAGCGGTAACGGAGCATGCTTTCCGGAATCCCAAATTTGTAGAGGATATTGTGCGGGATGTGGCCCTTTCTTTACAGGAAGATCCCAACATTACCTGGTTTTCCGTGAGTGCGGAAAATTATGAATCCATTCATAACCACAGTGCCTTTGCCCAGATTGCCAGCGAATCTCTGCAAGCTCTTTAAAGGCTTTTCTTTCCTGAAGCATGGGCGTATGGTGCAACAGTCCGGTTACCTTCGGGGTATCCGTTTTGTTGAACAGCGGGCAATTCTGTTATGCCCCCTTACAGGAGAGAAATGATGATTCGTCGTAACCCCAGTGGGGATTTGCCGCAGGTCCACCCGGAAGCCTATGTGGACAATACAGCTATCATTTGTGGCAAGGTAATCATTGAGGAAAATGTGTATGTGGGACCTTATGCGGTCATCCGAGCCGATGAAACGGATGCATCAGGCAGTCTGGATCCCATTGTCATCCGTGCCAATTCCAATATACAGGATGGCGTTGTCATCCATTCCAAGGCCGGTGCACCTGTAACCATAGGTTTTTCCACATCCATTGCCCATCGTTCGATTATTCATGGTCCCTGTACCATCGGTGACAAGGTTTTTATCGGATTCAACAGCGTTATTTTCAATTCCACAGTCGGAGACGGTTGTGTTGTCCGCCACAATGCCGTGGTGGATGGCTGTGATCTGCCACCGGAATTCTATGTTCCTTCCACCATGCAGCTGGATGCGGATTCCGACCTGGATAATATTCCAAGGGTGCATGCGGAAGCATCAGAGTTTTCGGAATCTGTTGTCTGTGCCAACCATGAACTGGTAAAGGGATACAAGGCCTTGAGCAATGAGTTTTAACATGCTGTGATCCATGGTTTGTGTCTGGTAATGATGCCTGAAAAAATCAGCTCTTTTGAAATAAAGGGGTGTTTTTTTCAGGCTTTTTTGTTTTGAACGTCCAGACGTTCGTATTTTTTTGTGCGGCTCGGTCGAGCAGCCGAAACCCTTCGGCTGTATCTGAGGGCTTCGTGCGGAAGTACCGGGTTGCATGCATGGGCGCGCTTCTGATCATGGAGGTTGACAGGAAGGTTTTTTCTATGGTTAAAAGACAAAACAATGATTCGGCCGGTCGGCCGAGCGAAAAAGCGGAGGGGCCATGACGGTTTTGGAAAGAACCAGGGGATATGCCCGCAGTGAGATTCTGGATGCGGCAACCCGTCTTTTTCTGGATAAAGGCGTAGACAAGGCTTCCTTGTCGGATATTGCTTCCGGTGCGGGTGTCAGCAAGGGGACATTGCATTACCATTTTGCATCTAAAAATGATTTGATATTTGCCATCACGGAAGCCCACATGGAGTCGATTACCGCAGAACTGTTGAGAGTTCTGGATCATCGGGGGGAGAATCCAGAAGAGCTGTTTTCTCTGCTTATGACGTCTCTCCTTGAGGCCAGAACCAGAGGGCGTCTTCATCTTCATCTGGTTGGTGAGGCCGTAGGCGATAATTCCGTATTGGGGAAAAGGATAGAAACAAGCTACCAGCGCTGGGAGGAAATGCTGTCTGCCGCATTATTACGCCTGTTTCCAGGCCACAGAGCGGCGGGAGCAGTGGCCAGCCTTATGATAGCCATCATTGACGGATTTATTATTCAGGATCTTATAAGGCAGAATGAGCTGCCGCTGTCCCTGCTGATTGAATCTTTGATGGCTATGAACAGGAGCTTTGTGGTGCAGGATATTTCGGAAGAAGAGAGTTTCCGGAAGGGGTAGATATGCAGGTGAGTCGTTACTTTACGGAGTAGGAGTCAGCCATCGGTCACTAAACCAGAGAGGAGAAAGCCGTGCCGCGAGAATATGGCCCCGTAAAACCGGGACGTAAGTGGTTGAAGGAGGGGGTTGCGCGTATTGTTTTTTTTGTTTTGGGCAGAGCATTTCAATCAGCAGCGCGCATGGATGAGGGGATACGTAGGGAAGTTGCCCAGTGGGAGGAGGGGTTTCGCCTTGCCATGAGAATTCTTCCCGATGGTCCATCCATGGGGCTGACGAAAAGAGATGGGCGTATCCGTTATGTGGGTGAAGGCTCAGTGGATGCGGATTTGGTGATCCGGTTTAAAAATATCGAAAGTGCCTTCCTTGTTTTGACGCCCCAGATGGGCTCTGCCAGAGCCTTTGCGGAGAATCGCATCGGGCTTGTGGGGGATGTGGCCCGTTCCATGTCCTTTGTGCGCTGTCTGGACCGGCTGCTGGCTTATATGTACCCGGCATTTATCTGCAACAGGCTGGTGAAACGTATGCCTCAGATCAAACGCCCCTTCCGGCGCAGGCTCTATTTGTATGTATTGGGAATTCCATTTGGTATCTGATTGAACCCACCGTAAGGAGAAAGAATCATGCTGCCTTCCAGTTTTGAGTTCCATAATCCGGTTAAAATTATTTCCGGTTACAAAGTACTGGATAATCTGCCCTATGAGCTTTCGCAGATGGGTGCTGAACGTCCCCTTATCATAACGGACAGGGGCGTTGTGGAGGCGGGTCTTGTGCGCATAGTCCGTTCTGCTTTTGACAGTTCCGGTATGACCATTGGTGCTGTTTATGATGATGTTCCTCCGGATTCGTCCGTGGATACGGTTAACGCCATAGCCGATGTGTACCGGAAAAACCAATGTGATAGCCTGGTGGCTGTGGGAGGCGGTTCTCCCATAGATACGGCCAAAGGCGTGAATATTCTGGTTTCCCATGAAAAGGGGACCTTGAAGGATTATATGGGGGCGGATCGCCTAAGTGGCCCCCTGAAACCGTTGGTTGTGGTGCCTACCACAGCCGGAACGGGGTCGGAAGTTACCCTTGTAGCTGTCATTGCGGATACCCGGGATAATGTGAAAATGGCTTTTGTCTCGCGTCATCTGATGCCGGATGTAGCCCTGCTGGATCCTAGGATGACCCTTACCATGCCGGCAAAGATTACGGCGTCAACGGGGATGGATGCTTTAAGTCATGCCATGGAGGCCTGGGTTGGTCTGCAAAAAAATCCCCTGAGTGATGCCCATGCCACGGCAGCCATTACCCTCATCCGCCACTATCTTCCCCTTGCCATTGCGGATGGAAAAGACCGCACAGCGAGGCTGGCCCTTGCCAATGCTTCCTGCATGGCCGGGGCTGCTTTTTCCAACTCCATGGTGGGAATGGTGCATGCTCTGGGACATGCTGCCGGTGCGGTCTGCCATATACCCCATGGCGTGGCCATGGGTATCTTTCTGCCCCACGGGCTCCGGTATAATCTTTTGAAAAGGGCGGATATCATCGGAGAGCTTCTTTTGCCCTTTGCGGGGGCCGATATCTATGCGGCAACACCTTCAGCCCAGAGAGCGGACCGGCTCATTGCGTTGCTGGTTGAATTTCAGCGCTTCCTGAAAGAAAAAGCGGGATTGCCTATGCGTCTGAAGGATGCGGGAGTTCGTGACGATCAGCTGGGAGCCATTGCGCTGAAAGCCATAAATGATGGCGCGCTGATGATGAACCCCGCAGAGATGGATATGGATGATGCCCGCAGGCTCCTTGCCGAAGCTTTCTGAGGCGGCTTCGGACTTTGTATTATGGGTAAACAGAACAGGCTTGTTACCCACCAGAAGGAGATTGCTATGCGTGAGAATCGGGTCGGGGGTAATGGACACCATACGGAGTGCAGAAATCCTGCAACGGATGAGGTTCTGGGGTATTCGCCTCTGCACAGTCCGGAGGAAGTGGCAGGCTTTATCCGTAAGGCGGAGGAGGTGCACTCCGAATGGTCTGCCCTTCCCCTGAAAAGAAAAATCGTAGCAATGAAAAAGATCCGCCGCTACATGGTGGATCATCTGGATGATCTGGCACTGAGCATAGCAAGGGATAATGGCAAAACGAGAATGGATGCACTGGCAACGGAGGTCTTTCCAGCCATAGCCGCTCTTGGTTATTATTGCAGAAAAGCGGCTTTTTTTCTCAAGGACCGTTCCGTTGGGCCATCTTCTTTACTTTTCTGGAACAAACGGAGCAGGATCCGGCGCCTACCCTTTGGTGTGGTGGGTGTAATTTCTCCCTGGAATTATCCTTTTGTCATTCCGTTTTCAGAAGTGGTGATGGCTCTGCTTGCGGGAAACTGTGTGGTGCTCAAGGCGGCAACGGAAACCCAGATGGCCGGGTTGGCACTGAAGGAGTGTCTGGATGCGGGGGGATTACCGGAGGGAGTTTTTTCCTATGTAAATATGGGGGGACCGGATGCTTCCCGGGCATTTCTGGAGCATGGAGTGCAGAAACTTTTTTTTACAGGATCCGTTTCCGCAGGAAAGCAGGTTGCGGAACTGGCTGCCAGAAAACTGATTCCCGTCTGTCTGGAGCTGGGCGGGAATGACGCTATGCTGGTCTGTGAGGATGCGGACCTGCATCGTGCCGCATCCGGAGCTCTGTGGGCGGGTTTTCAGAATGCGGGCCAGTCCTGTGGCGGGGTGGAACGGGTGTATGTCCATAAAGATGTCTACGCCCCGTTTCTGGAGATTCTGAAGGAAAAGACCCTGAGACTGAGAGTAGGATATGACCTTGACCATGGGGTGGATGTGGGATGCATGACGACCCTGCGTCAGGTGGAAACCGTGCAGGGGCATCTGGCGGATGCCCTGGAGAAGGGAGCCAGCGTATTCGTCCGTGCAGCATCATATTCAGGAAAGGATTCCTCCCGGTTTGTGACTCCTGTCGTACTGACGGAAGTGGATCATTCCATGAAGGTGATGCGGGAGGAGACCTTTGGTCCCGTGCTGGCCGTGATGAAGGTGCAGGATATGGATGAGGGAGTCCGGCTGGCCAATGACTCCACTTTGGGTCTGACCTGTTCCGTCTGGTCCCGCAATGGAAAGAGGGCGGAGACCCTTGCCCGGAAAATTTTTGTGGGGGTAGCCACCATCAATGACCACCTCATGAGCCACGGGTTGCCGGAAACCCCCTGGGGAGGTCCCGGGGAAACGGGGGGAGGGCGCACCCATGGTCAGCAGGGGTTTGATGAAATGACCCTGCCTTCGGTGCTGGTGCAGGACCGTTTTGCCTTTTTTGCAAGAAAGAATCTCTGGTGGTATCCCCACGGTCCTTCCGTTTATCAGGGGATTCGCGGAGCCTGTCATTTTTTTTATGGTCATGATCTCATGCAGCGCCTGAAGGGAAGCTGGGGTCTGATCCGGATTCTGCCAAGAATGCTAAAACCGTGAGGAATGAAAAACATGAAGTGTATTACAGGTACATCCAACCGGGTTCTTGAGGTGGATCTGGGAACCCGTTCCTTTTCCGTATATATCGTTTCCCGCGAAGAGCGCAGGCAATGGCTGGGCGCCAAGGGGCTTGGGCTGAAGCTTGTCTATGACCGTATGCCCATGAATGCTGACCCTCTTGGCCCTGATAATATGGTTGCCCTGATGCCGGGGGTACTGATGGGGACGGGGGCTCCCTGCTCCGGCCGTTTCCATGCGGTTACCCGGTCGCCCATGACCGGCATTATGACTTCTTCTTCCTGCGGCGGACCTTTCGGTATGCAGTTGAAGACAGCGGGCTGGGATGGCCTGCTGATCCGGGGCCAGTCATCAGATCCTGTGATTGTAAGGGTGGATTCGGAAGGGGTGGTGTTTGAAGATGCCCGGCCTTTCTGGGGTATGAATATCTCAGAAAGCCAGAAAGCGATGGTTCACGGGAAGGAATCAGCTCTGGTTATCGGCCCGGCAGGAGAAAAGGGAGTCGTTTTTGCCAATGTGGCTTCCGGGCATCGTTTTCTGGGGAGGGGAGGGATAGGCGCTGTCCTCGGAGCCAAAAAGGTGAAAGGCATTGTGGCAGAGGGGGGCAATTTTACCATTGCTCCTGCCAGTCCCAAAGCTTTTTCCAGGGTGAAGAAACGGGGAAATGCCTATATTCAGCGCAATGAAACCAGCGCGGTGGGTCTTCGCAACTATGGTACCAATATGAACCTTAATCCTGGTAATGAGGCCAATATCCTGCCGGTTCATAATTTTCAGGCTGGCCGCCATGACAGGTCTTTTGAGCTTTCCGGTGAAATGACAAAAGATATTCATGATACCCGTTACCATACGTGCAAGCCATGCACCATTCTCTGTGGTCATTCGGGTAATTATAGTGGAACACGTATGCCGGTTCCGGAATTTGAAACTACGGTCCTGTTGGGTACCAATCTGGGGCTTTTTGACAGAGAGCAGAACGTGGAATTCAACCGTATCTGTTTTGAACAGGGGATGGATACCATCAGTGCTGGCGGAATTCTGGCCTGGGTCATGGAGGCTTCGGAAAAGGGGCTGGTATCTACCGCGCTGCGCTTCGGTTCTCCGGAGGGTATTCGCGAGGCATTGATGAGTATGGCGGCAAAGGAAGGGTTCGGCGCGGAGATGGCCATGGGAACCCGTTATCTGGCCCGCCGGTATGGAGGCCGTTCCTTTGCCATGGAAGTGAAAGGGCTTGAAATGGCGGCCTATGATCCCAGGGGCTGTGTGGGGCAGGGGCTTGCCTACGCCGTTGCTAACCGGGGGGCCTGCCACCTTTCGGCCTATCTTGTGGCTCTTGAGGTGTATTTCGGGCTTCTCAACCGTCATTCTACCCGTTCCAAGGCGGAGTTTGTATGCTTTCTGGAAAATCTTACCTGTGTGATTAATTCTCTTCAAAGCTGTCAGTTTACCATGTTCGCCTATACGCTGGAGCCGCCTCTGTCAAAATATACACCGGATTTCATATTGTCCCTGCTGATGCGTTATGTGCCGAAGCTTGCCATCGGTCTGATGGATTTCAGCCTGTATACCCGCCTCTGGACATCCGTAATGGGGGAAAGGATGTCTTCTGCAGAAATACTCAAGGCCGGTGAACGCATCCATGTTCTGGAGAGGTATATGAATACATGTATGGGGATTTCCCGTCAGGATGATCGTCTGCCGGAACGGCTTTTGACGGAAGGGCGAAGAGGTGATGATAAAAAACGAACCGTTCCTCTGGAAAAAATGCTTCATGCCTACTATCGCCTCCGCGGCTATGACCGCAACGGTATTCCTGAAGGTAAGTTATTGAAGCGTCTCGGGATTAAGGCTGCGGGGTGAAAAGAAAGCTGGTTTGCGGGTAGAGAAAAGGGTAGGATGAAGCCATTCCCGTTCCAGAAATCAGGCCTGCGGTATTTGCCCGGAACTGCAGGGCAGTCAGCTGCCAGATGGTTTGAAGGCTTTTTTGTCCATATAATCCTGTTCTCACCATGGATACTTCCCAATGAAAAGAACCGTGCAACCGGGAAAAGTGAAGGCCGTTCTTTCCTTGCTGGCAGTCGGGCTGACGGCGTTTTTCTGGCTGCATGGTTTCCTTTTTGCCGCAGGGCCTGAAGTAGTCGTGGGGTCATCGTCTGGTCATGTTTTAACCGCTTCCATGTGCGTAGATCCGGACGGGGAGCCCTTTGAACAGCTTGGTGAAGATGGAAGATTTGAGGGTATAGCAGCGGATTTGATCCGTCTGATTGCGGAACGGCCAATGTCCGGCTGGAAGTTTTTTCCACACAAAGCTGGGATGAGAGCCTTGTTTTGTCCAAAAAAGGGAAGTGCATACTGCTTCCTTTCCTGAACCGGACTCCGGAGCGGGATGTGTGGCTGAATTTTACCCGGCCTTATTTCATAGATTCCCATGTTTTTGTGACTCGGGTGGATCATGACTATATCGCCAATGTTGCGGGTTTGAGAAACAAGATCATGGTACTGCCTTTGGGTACCAGCGTGGAGGAGAGGGTGCGAATGGATTACCCCAATCTGGATCTGGTTATTGTTCCGGATGAGGTTACCGTGTTTCGCATGGTGGAAGATGGGCGGGCGGATATGACCCTTCGCTCCTTAACCATGGCGGCCCATACGATCCGTAAAGAAGGGCGGTTCAATTTAAAAATAGCGGGAGGAATTCCCGCCTATGCCAATGAGCTGCGGGCTGGGGTTCACAGAGATTATCCTGAGCTTAGGGACAGGCTGGATGCTGCCATTGCCACACTTATTCCGGAAGAAATACAGGATGCGGTGAATCGCCATGTCCCCATCCGTGTTGGGTATCGTATGGGTCATGGCCTGTTTTTTCAGGTTGCCGGTACCCTGCTTTTGCTGCTCATGGCCGCAGGACTGTGGACTGTGCAGCTCAGGCTGTTTAACAGGAAGCTGGCTGGGCTGGCAGAGAAGGCAAGACGGGCGGAGCAGCATCTCCGTCAGCTGATTGATCTGATGCCGGGCTATGTCTTTGTGAGAGATCAGCAGGGGCGTTTTGTGATTACCAACAGGGCGTTGGCAGATCTTCTGGGCTGTTTGCCGGACAGGGTGGCCGGAAAAACGGATCTGGATTATGGGCGGATCCGGATCATGTACTCTTGTATCTGGCAACGGATCACATGGTAATGGAGAGCGGCTTGCCCTGTCTGATCGCGGAAGAGCCCGGTATCCGCAGGGATGGCAGCCCGGGCTGGTTTCAGACACGTAAGGTCCCCTACGGTGAAACGGAGACGGGCATCAGGGCTGTTCTGGTTGTTGCCTTTGATATTACCGACCAGAAGATCATGAATGACCGGCTTATGGAAAGTGAGCGCAGCAAGTCTGTCCTTCTGAAAAATTTGAAAGGAATGGCTTATCGCTGCCGTTATGATGAGCACTGGACCATGGTCTTTGTTTCTGATGGCTGTTTTGACCTGACCGGATATCAGCCCGAAGAGCTTATTGAGAATGCAAAAATTTCATACGATAAGGTTATTGCTCCGGAATACCTTGAAATGGCAAAGGAAAAGTGGTCGGAAGGGGTGAAAACCCGGAATACTGTGGAGCTGGAATATGAAATTATGCCTGCCTCAGGAGAGCGTAAATGGGTTTGGGAGCAGGGAAGAGTCATCTTTGGAGACAGGGATGAGGTGGAGGCCATTGAAGGGCTGATTATGGATATTTCCGACAGAAAACGAATGGAAATCCACCTTCAGGAAAGCCAGTACCGCTATGATCAGCTGGCAGCAAAAAGTAGGACTTATTCCTGGGAGGTGGATGCGGAGGGGCGCTATAGCTATGTGAGCAGTACGGTGGAGGCTGTTTTGGGATATCGTCCCGATGAAATGGTGGGGCATATGTACTTTTATGATATCTGTCACCCGGGAGACAGGGAAGAGCGGAAACGGATGGGCCTGCAGAGCATTGCCGATGGCCGGGATCTTCTGGATGGAGAAGACCGTGTGCTCCGCCGGGATCAGCGTACTTTATGGGTTTTGTGCAGTGGTGTGGCCATACGCAATAGTGAGGGAAGGGTAACGGGATTCAGGGGAACGGCAACGGATATCACAGAACGCAGGAAGATGGCAGAAAGGATTCAGCATCTGGCACTGCATGATCCTCTGACCGGTTTGCCCAACCGCACGCTTTTTGAAGACCGGGTGGGAATGGCTCTGGCTGCAGCGCAAAGGGATCATGTCAGCCTGTGTCTGATGTTTATGGATCTTGACCGGTTCAAGCCTGTGAATGATCGTTTCGGTCATGGAACAGGAGATCTGGTGTTACAGGTGGTGGCAAGGCGGATAACCGGGATTCTGAGGGGGTCGGATACGGCAGCCCGCATCGGAGGGGATGAATTTGTGATACTCCTTCCCCGGATCCGCCATCCGCAGGATGGAATGCGGGTTGCTGAGAAAATCCGTGAGGCTCTGACTGCCCCCTTTGAGATTGAGGGACATGAGCTGCAGCTTTCCGCCAGTATCGGAGTTGCCATTTATCCCGGTACGGGAGGGGAGTACAGGGATTTGTACGGGAAAGCGGATGCGGCCATGTATCAGGCCAAAAAAGAAGGGGGCAACCGTGTGGTTGCCTGTTCCGATCCTGCCTTCTCAGGGTAAATAACGGCTGCTTAGCGTAATTTTTGTCGTATTCCAGTAATCTGATTTCTGTGCCCGGCACTCAGGTCCCAAAAAGTATCTTGTTCCCGTCCATGCATGGTGGTTTCAACTGTAGTGCCGGAAAGCAGATGGTTCGGGTGCCTATGTCCTGCCTGACAACTAAGGAAATTGCCAGATGAAAATGGTAGCGAACCGGTTCAAAAAACGAAGTTCATATCGGTTTTTTTTCTGGTACGCCTGGATTTTCGGTTTTCCTGAGGGAAGCATAAAGCAGTTCGGATATACGGGGATTGCCTGCCTCGATTTCATGGATGCGTTCCGGCTCCAGAAGGGTATCCGGGTCTGGATGGGGATAGGAGATGCCATGCTCTCTGTGGATCGTCTCAAGGGTGGCGTAGAGGGCATAACAGGCAATGGACTCAAATAGAATTTCCCGGGGCAGTGTTTCGATCTGAAAATGAGCCGGATAGTCGTAGCGGGACTGAAGAATTTCCGTAATAGCTGCCAGAAGCAGATTACCATCCATATCTTCAAAAATATCCAGAGGTCCCTGATCCGTGTCAGGCATGTTGCCATCGGATGCATGAAAGAGAAAACGGGCAGAAGCCTGGGCGATGGGTGTGAGCCATTCGTTGGAAAGATTCTGAGGCAGCAGGGCTTCCGCTCCCCTTGCCACAACCGAATCCATGAAATCACTGAGCATAGAAGCCTCTTTTTTCTGAAGGGTGACAGATTACTTCCTTGGGTTACGGAAGTTTTTTTATGATTGCGATGCATATGCAAATTTCAGACCGTGTGTTTGACAGGCCTTGGCGAATGCTTATGATTCCTGAAAAAGCATGCTTTTCTATCATTGAAAGTTCAGCCTATACGACATAAGGAGACGCCATGCGTTTTGATAAATTTACCATGAAAAGTCAGGAGCTTTTGCAGGAAGCTCTGCATAGATCGGAAACCCATACCCATCCGCAGGTGGAGCCGGTGCACCTTCTGGAGGCCATGCTTCTGGATGAATCCGGTATTGCCATGGCCATTTTCCGAAAAATAGGAGTACCTCTTCAGACGCTGCAGCAGGAAGTTGCAGGCATTATCAGCCAATACCCAAAAGTAACAGGGGCTACAGGAGAAAGAGCGTTTTCAAGAGACCTGCATCAGGTTCTGGAAGCTGCCTTTCATGAAGCGGATGCCATGAAGGATCAGTATGTCAGTGTGGAACATCTGCTTCTTGCCCTTGCCGGAGAAAAAAAAGATGTGGGGGCTGTTTTTTCCCGCAGCGGGATCTCCCGTCAGAGCATTCTGGCAACCCTGCAGGGTATCCGTGGTAATGGTAAGGTAACGGATCCCAATCCCGAAGACAAGTACCAGGCTTTGGAAAAATATTCCCGTGACCTTACAGAACTGGCCCGGACAGGAAAGCTGGATCCGGTTATCGGCAGGGACGAGGAGATTCGTAGGGTGGTTCAGGTACTTTCCCGCAGAACCAAAAACAATCCCGTTCTGATTGGTGAACCAGGCGTGGGAAAAACCGCCATTGTGGAGGGGCTGGCCCGTCGTATTGTGGAAGGCGATGTGGCAGAATCCCTGAAGGACAAGCGTCTTCTGGCTCTGGATATGGGAGCCCTTATTGCCGGTGCTAAATACAGAGGTGAGTTTGAGGACAGGTTGAAGGCTGTCCTTAATGAGGTGGAAAAAGCCGAAGGGGGCATCATTCTCTTTATCGATGAGCTTCATACCCTTGTTGGCGCTGGTGCGGCGGAAGGATCCATGGATGCTTCCAATATGCTCAAACCGGCATTGGCCAGAGGTCTTCTGCGTTGTGTGGGAGCCACAACCCTGAATGAGTACAGAAAGTATATTGAAAAGGATGCCGCTCTGGAACGGCGTTTTCAGCCCGTACTGGCTCAGGAGCCCAGTGTGGAGGACACCATTTCCATTCTCAGGGGGCTTAAGGAAAAATATGAAGTACACCATGGAGTCCGGATCAAGGATTCGGCCCTGGTGGCGGCGGCAACCCTTTCGGATCGTTATATTTCGGACCGCTTTCTTCCGGACAAGGCCATTGACCTTATGGATGAGTGCGCTTCCAAAATCCGTATGGAAATTGATTCCATGCCCGCATCTATTGATGAACTGCAGCGTCGTATGACTCAGCTGGAGATTGAGCGGGAAGCACTGCGCAGGGAGAGTGATGCGGCTTCTGTGACAAGGCTTGAAAAACTGGAAGCAGAGCTTGCCGGATTGAAGGAGGAGGTGCAGGAACAGCGGGGACGCTGGCAAAACGAGAAGGATACCATAGGCCGGATTCGGTCCATCAAAGAGCGCATGGAACAGCTGGGTACGGAGGAGGAACAGGCCCAGCGGCGGGGGGATCTGGGCCGTGTGGCGGAAATACGTTATGGACTGATGCTGGAAAACCAGAAGGAGCTGGAGAGTGCCAAGGCCTATCTCGCAGAACTTCAAGGTGGAAACCGCATGCTCCGTGAGGAAGTGGATGCAGAGGATATAGCGGAAGTGGTTTCCCGGTGGACGGGTATTCCCGTGGCACGGATGATGGAGGGGGAGAGAGAAAAACTTCTGCGCATGGAAGAGGTGCTGGGCCAGCGTGTGGTGGGTCAGGAAACAGCCGTCGTGGCTGTGGCCAATGCGGTGCGCAGGGCCCGCTCCGGGCTTCAGGATCCCAATCGCCCCATGGGAAGTTTTATTTTCATGGGTCCGACGGGTGTGGGAAAAACGGAGCTGGCCAAGGCTCTGGCTACTTTCCTTTTTGATTCGGAACAGGCCATGGTACGCATTGATATGAGCGAGTTTATGGAAAAACATTCCGTGGCAAGGCTGATCGGTGCGCCTCCGGGTTATGTGGGCTACGAGGAGGGAGGCTATCTTACGGAAGCGGTACGCAGGCGTCCCTACAGTGTGATTCTTTTTGATGAGATTGAAAAGGCACATCCCGATGTTTTCAACCTGCTTCTTCAGGTTTTGGATGATGGTCGGCTGACGGATGGTCATGGCCGTACCGTGGATTTCAGAAACACCCTGATTATTATGACTTCCAATGTCGGTAGCCGGATGATTCAGGAAATGGAAAATATGGATCGGGAAGAGCGGCAGGCGGGTATTGAAGCCGCTCTGAGGTCCACCTTCAAGCCGGAGTTTCTTAACCGTATTGATGAGACCATTGTATTTGAAGCTTTGAAGCCGGAACAGATTCGGAGTATTGTGGCTATTCAGATTGCCCGGCTGGAATCCCGTATGAGTGAAAAGGGTCTGCAGCTTGTTATGGAAGAGGATGCCCTCGCCCTGCTGGCTAAGAAGGGATACAGCCCGATATACGGTGCCCGTCCTTTGAAACGGGCCATACAGCAGCTGCTGGAAAATGCTCTTGCCGTAAGAATTCTTAAGGGTGAAGTTCCTGATGGCAGCCGGATACGGGTGTATGCCCTGGAAGACACCAGAGAGCCCGGCCTTGGTTTTGATGTCGAAGGGTAAAAGGGCAAGGCGGTCTGTGAGCTGAGCTGTTCGAAAACACTAGGCTGACTGGTCCGGTTGTATGGTGAAGGGGGGAGCTATTGTATCTGTCCCGAATGGTTTGACTGGCAAAGTCCTTTTCCCATGCAGCCGGTTTCGGGTTGAAACGCGTAATTCCATTAATGTGAAGCCTGGTGAAGGAAACCTGATTCACCTGAAAGGATAGGGCTGTGACAGACTTTACTTCTCTGGATCCGAACCTGAAACAATCGCTGGAATCTGTTTGTGCATTTGTGGAAACCCTTTCCGGTACGGCTCCGACGCAGGCAGAACTGGCTCTGGTGCTGAGCCGATATTTTGTAAAAAAAGAAATTTGTGACACTCTTCTTGCGGAGCGTCTTTCTGGTGGGGGCGAGTAGGGTGTGTATGGAAATTTTCAATCTCTTTTTGATAATGTATTGACAATGTGAATGGATCTGCTTACTTTTTAACACGTTTGAAGTGATTTGGCAGGTAACTCGTTGGATTTTTTCGAGTTGCCAGAAAGTGTTTTTGTAAAGGAGGTCCAATGATTGAAGTTACCCCTGCGGCCATAGAGCAGATTAATGCCTATTTTGAAGGGCGGCAGGTAATGCCTCTCAGATTGTTTATCACCTCAGGCGGCTGAGCAGGGCCGTCTCTGGCACTGGCTCTGGATGAGCCGAACAGCAAAGATGAAGTTTTTAAAATTGATGGTCATACCTTTGTAGCGGAAGCGGAATTTTTAAAGCAGGCGACCCCTGTGAAAATTGATTTTACGCCCATGGGCTTTAAAATTGATTCGAGCATGGATTTTGGTTCCGGTGGGTGCGGATCCTGCAGCTCCGGATCCTGCAGCACAGGACATTGATTCTGTAATTGGTTTTTGAGAATAGCCAAACGACCTCACGGGGAGCCTCCCCTGAGGTCGTTTCTGTTTGTGTGAGTCTCCCTTTTTTTCCGAAAAGAAGAAACAGCTCTGAGGCCTGGGTATCCTGTTCCCTTTCTTGCCTTTACCTGTTCATTGGTATACAATTTTTTAACGTATGCTTTTTCATGATGAAAACCGTGGAAGAGGGGCAAATCATGGATCCGTGCAACCTCTGCGGCCGTTATCCGGCCGCTTCCTCCTGTATTGAAAGCCGTATCCGGATTGATGGTGAGCTGTTTCTTCCTGTGCCCTATCAGCCTAAGAAGAAAAGCGTTTTTGAGGAAGATGGTCTGCCCCGTCGTTGTCCCTGCTGCGGCGTACTTCCCGGCGGATTCCATCATGTGGGTTGTTTTCTCGAAATTTGTCCCCGTTGCCATGGCTACTGGCTTTCCTGTCGGTGTTTCGGTATTAAAATTCCTTTACGCAGTGACAGAAACGATTCTGGCTGTCGGGTTATTCCCTTTCCCGCGGCCTTCATGGGTTCTTCGGATGCCCCGGGAGGATTATGATCATGGAGTGGATTCTGGTTGGTCTGGTGGCGGTTTTACTTGGTACGGGTATACGGTTTGGGGCAGTACGGATTCAGGAAAGAAGGAAGGCCTCCCGCTATGTCTGCCAGCTGTGCGACGCTCAGGATTGTGTCTGCCATGAAGAAGACAGCCAGCTTGATGGGGAGAACAGGGGGATGAAATGAAGACCCTGAACAGGGGACTGCTGTTTTTTTTCTGTGTTTTTATATTTTTTTCCTGTGGCGGGAAAAAGGAAGAGGATCCCCGGATGCTGCTCATTGGAAGCTGGCGGATTTCTCACATGAATATTCACACCATTTTAACCATGAGAAATAATGGTTCATGGCAGTCTGAAGACAGGATGGAGGGGCAGCATACCCGTATCATTGAAAAGAGGGGCAAAAGTACGGGGCGCTGGCAGATGGAGTCCAAAGATCGTCTGGTTTTTTCCGTAGAGAGTTCGGAAGAGGCCGGTCTCTGGTCTCAGGGATCGCTTCAGACCTTTATTCTGGAGACGCTGGAACCCCGAAAGCTTGTTTTACGCCATCCGGAGACCGGCAGAACATCGGAGTGGACAAAGGTCCGTGCGGACAGGCCTGCAGAAGGGGAAATCCTTGCCCATCAGGCAGTCCGGATGGAACCCCTTATCGTCAATGTTGCCCGAACCCGCATTCTGGAACGGCAACGTTTTCTTTGTCTGGATCTTGAATTCATTCTGGGCCTTGAACATCCCGTTGAAAATCCGGAAGAGATTCCGCCCCCCCCCCCTCTGCATCCCGAGGTTCGGGAAACCCTTCTTTTTTATTTTTCCAGCCTGGAATACCGGGATCTTAATTCCTTTGAACGCGTGAAGGAGGTGCGGTTGCACCTGAGGAAGATGCTGAATCCTTATTTTGATAATCGTCTCGAAGAAATAGAAGTAAGAAACATTATTGTTGCGGCCAGTTCGGAAAGTCTGGAGGAATTTATTCTGCAGTATCCCCAGCTTCGGCATGAGTTTGGTCTGACGATTCCCCAGAGACAAGCACCTGAAAAGCCGGTTCCTGAAAATTGATGCCGGAAGGTCATAGAACGGAGTAAAGGTCTTTATATCGTCCCTGTTGGACGATATAAAGACCTTTTTTGTATCCTGCTATCGGGGGTGTTGTTTTTTTTCTATTTAATTTAAGTATTTATGCTTATGCTTTCTATGGCACAGTCCTCGCTTTGGAGAATGGACAGGAGTTCGTGTACCGCAGAATACGGTTTTCCCCATTTCTTTTAAAGGAGGCTGCCATGAGAACAAAGGAACAATACGTTGCCGATCTGATGAAAATGAAGAAGAATATTTATTACAAGGGAGAAAAAATTAGCCGGGATCACGAGGAGCTGAAGATGACCCTGAATGTTCTGGGTCACACCTTTGATGCGGCAATGGATCCTGAGAAAGCCCACCTTTGCACGGCCAAATCCCATCTGAGCGGTGAAACCATCAATCGTTTCTGTCATATTCACCAGAGTCCCGAAGATCTGCATAAAAAGCAGGACATGACGCGCATGCTCTGCCGGGAAGTTGGCTACTGCATCGGTCGATGCATGGGCGCTGATGCCAGTAATGCGGTGAACATCATCTCCTATGAAGCAGATAAGGCCAATGGAGGTGCTACGGAATACCATAAGAATTTTCTCAGATGGCTGGATAATTTTCAGAAAAAAGACCTGGTGGTGGCCTGTGCTCAGACCGATGTGAAGGGCGAAAGGATGCTGCGCCCCTCCCAGCAGCCCGATCCGGACCAGTACCTCCATGTGGTGGAAAAAAACAGCAAAGGGATTGTGGTAACGGGCTGCAAGGTGCATATCACCCAGGCTTCCGTTGCGGATGAGATTATGGTGGTGCCGACCCGTTCCCTTACGGAGGAGGAGAAGGATTATGCGGTGGCTTTTGCCATTCCTTCGGATGCAGAAGGTATTACCCAGGTGGTGCATCCCCATAATATGAGAGCCCGTAAGCATTTTAAGCGGGGGTTTGATTTTGGGGCCGCGGATTCCTATGTGATTTTTGACAGAGTTTTTGTGCCATGGGACAGGGTCTTTCTCTGCGGTGAGCATCTTCACGGAGGGTTGTGTGCCCTGCTGTTTGCCCTCTTCCACCGCCACAGCTATTCCGGATGCAAACCGGCCATTGGCGATATTACCATGGGGCTTGCCGCTTTAGCAGCAGAGGTGAACGGTATTGAGAAAAGCGCCCGTGTAAAGGAGAAGCTCGCCAGCATCATTCAGATTGCGGAACTGGGTTATGCCGCCGGCTATACGGCATCGTCCCTTGGTAAGGCAGAGATGACCATCCCGGGCATGGGGCCGGTACCTTTTGGTCCGGGTTCCTGCATTCCCAACTCCATTTACTGCAATGTGGGCCGCTGCCTTACGGGTGAGGCTGTTTTCCATGAACAGGAGATACTCTGTGATATAGCAGGTGGTGTACCCGCTACCTTCCCCTATGAACAGGATCTGGTGAATGAGGAGCTCAGGCCCTATCTGGAAAAATACCTGAAGCGGAATACAAAGATACCCGTGGAGGACCAGATCCGTTTCTGGCTGTATTTCAGCGATTTGACCGTTTCTTCCCTTGCAGGGTGCTTGAATTATGCAAGTTTCCACGGAGGAGGCTCTCCTGTTATGGAGCAGATTGCCATCACATCTCAGTACAATATTCAGGAAAGAAAGGATATTGTCAAACGGCTTGCCGGGATGTCCGCGAGTTGGTGATTCCCTTTGTATGGAAGGAGAAGCCATGAAAAAAACAGAGGATGCAGGCAGGGCGGAGAAGATTGAAGGGCCGAAAGCCGGATCTCCGAATTTGGATGCCATTGCCCGTGTGTTAGTGGAGAACCAGAGTGCTGCCATTCATGAAGTAAATGACAGCATGGAACCCGGACAGGTGAACGGCGGAGAAGGGGAGGTGAAGGAATGAATCTGTTTTCCCTTGAGCATAAGACAGCATTGATTACGGGAGCGAGCAGAGGTATTGGTGAGAGTATTGCCGCAACGTTTGCGGAGTATGGCGCGCATTGTATTCTGGTGAGCCGTAAACTGGATAGCCTTGAGACTGTTGTGGACAGGATCCGTTCCCAGGGGGGCTCGGCCGAGGCCATGGCCTGTAACATGGGAGATCTGGATCAGATTGCCTCTCTCATGGATGCTGTGGAGGCAAAGCATGGGAGGCTGGATATCCTTGTAAATAATGCGGCAGCCAATCCCTATTTTGGTGAAATGCTCCATGCGGAGGCCTGGGCCTGGGATAAAACCCATGATGTGAATTTGAAAGGGCCCTTTTTTATGTCCCAGAGGGCGGCCATACTGATGAAAAAGAAAGGGCAGGGAGGCGCCATTGTCAACGTCTCTTCCATTAACGGAATCCGTCCCGCGCAGATGCAGGGGATCTATTCCATCACGAAAGCAGCCTTGATATCCATGACTCAGGCCTTTGCGAGGGAGCTGGCACCCTGTGGAATCCGTGTCAATGCCCTGTTGCCGGGTATGACAGAAACGAAATTTTCCAGTGCCATTACGGAGAACGAAGCTGTCAGCAAGGCGGTGATTTCCATGATTCCCCTGCAACGCATTGCCGCTCCCAGTGAAATGGCAGGCGCTGCCCTTTACCTTGTATCGGATGCGGCCTCCTATACCACGGGTACCTGCCTGATCTGTGATGGGGGCATGCTGGCCTGAATGCCGGAGCTGTCTCTATATGAATCATGAATCCGTAGTCCCTTTAATGGGGTGGATCATGGAGGATTGGATCTTTATGGACTGGAAGGACGTGGGCAGCCCCTTTTTGCCGGAAGTCCGTTTGCAGAGTCTTGCCGCAGGCTCCGCAAACGGAAACCAGGGTTCTTTGGGCCAGTCCTCTGTGCAGACATAAACGATGGGACTTTATAGCTTTGGTAAAAGGAGGAAGATATGGTGGTTACGGCGATGATACGGGTAAAGCCGGAAGTAGCAGCTCCGGCGGAAGAAAGGCTTGGCGAGCTTGTAAGAGCCGCAGCATCAGAAGAAGGGGTGCTGGTCTACTCCCTGCATAAAGACCGGAAAAACCCGGGTGTTTTCTTTGTATATGAAAGATATGCGGACAGGGAAGCTTTTCAGCGTCATGGCAGCATGGCCCATGTGCAGGAGTTTTTTAAATGGGTGGGGCCTCATCTCCTGCAGCAACCTGAACTCACTGTTTTTGAAGAGGTGGCTTCATTTGTAAAAGGGATGCCAGACTGATCTGTCATTTCTGCCGTTCATCTGCAAGGAGAGATCTGAATCTGATGCAAGGATGGGGAGTTCCTGTTGTTCGGACAGGGCTCCCTTTTTCCTGTCAGTGATTCCTGGAGGTATCGGTGGGGTCTGCTGTGAGAGCATCCTGCAGGATGTTCTGCAGGGCATGGATGGAAAAGGGTTTTTTCAGAAAGAAAACCCTTTCCTTATCCTGAAGATTGCGGACAGCCTCCTGCTCACTGTAGCCGCTGCTGAGAATGATCTTCAGGTCCGGATTGATTTGCCGCATGGCATGGAGCGTGGCAATGCCGTCTTTACCGGGCATGGTCAGATCCAGAATGACACAGAGAATATGCGGCTGGTGGTTTTTGAAAAGTTCCAGTCCCTGTTCTCCATCGGCCGCGCAGATACTTTCATAGCCGAAGAAATGGAGAGAATCGCTAAAGAGGCTGCGTACGCTTTCTTCGTCATCCACAACAAGGATGATGCCGTTTTGTGATGAAGAAAGGTTTTGTGAAACCAGTGCTGTTTCAGGGGTGGTGGCATCATGGGTATTTTCATCCAGTAAAGCAGGGAAATAAACCCGGAATACCGTTCCTTTTCCCTTTCTGCTTTCCACCATAATCATACCGTTATGACCCTGCATAATGCCGAGCACGGCGGCCAGTCCAAGCCCGCGTCCGGTGAATTTGGTGGTAAAAAAGGGGTCAAAAAGACGCTGAAGACTTTCACTGTCCATTCCGGTACCCCCATCCTCCACGGTCAGTAACACAAAGTGACCCGGGTCCGGTTTTTTCAGTATACGGCTGCGGCTGATGCACTCCTCATCACAGAAAGCCACTGCCGTTCGTATGGTCAGGGTTCCCTCTCCCTCGGGCATGGCTTCTGCCGCATTGCTGATGAGATTCATGACAACCTGCTGCAACTGGCCGGGATCGGCAGAAATAAGGGGAAGGGAAGCGTCCGGAAGAAAGACCGTATGGACTGTTTTCGGTATGGCTGTTTGAAGTATTGCCATGGTCTGATGAAGAAAATCATTGAGCTGTACAGGCAGTACCATAAATTTACCCTTGCCGGAATAAGCCAGCATCTGACGGGTAAGATCCGCTGCCCTCAGGGTGGCGGTCAGGGCCAGTGAAATATGTTCCTTTGATACAGAAACAGGGTTGGGCTCATTGAGCAGTGCCAGCTCCAGGTTACCCTGAATGGCGGAAAGAATGTTGTTGAAGTCATGGGCGATACCACCGGCAAGAATACCAAGGCTTTCCAGTTTCTGCCTGTGGAAAAGATTGCGTTCCATTTCCATCCGCAGGTTTTGTTCCTGATGGGTCCGTGTCATGTCAATGATAAAGCCCCTTAATCCCCCCGGACTGGTACCGCTTGCAACCGGTGCAGCATGGAGTTCTGCGGGGAAGGTGCCATGGTTTCGGCAGAGGGCGGTGAAGGAAAGGGGTGCGGGTTTTTCGTCCCGGAAAATTTTCCATATATAGTCAAAAAGAAGGTGGCTCTCCTCGGCAATGGCCAGATCCGTGAGTCGCATGCCGGAAAGGGCTTCTTCCCTTGAATGCCCAAACTGGTGGAGCATTTTATCGTTACAGTATGTAAGCTCAAATTTCATACCCATTTCAAAAATACTCTCCGGCAGTTCATCGGACAGATTGCGGAATTTTTCTTCACTGACACGAAGATTTTTTTCCCTCTGCAGAATGGCTTCGGCCATATCCATGAAGCCTTTACGTAGTACCTGAAGCTCATAGAAGGGCGTGTGCCCCATTTCACTGAAAAGCCTGTGGTCTAGGGGGTTGCCGCGTTCCAGGGTATCCATAGCCCGGGCAACGGTCTGAATGGGGGTGGAAACCTGTTTCTGCAGAGTTTGCTGCAGTAGCCATACGGTAATGGTCAGAAGGGAAATCAGAAGAAGAGCCAGCATAACCATGGGCTTCAGTATGGAGAAAAATTGTGTTCTGGCCTGCCATGCCGTAAAAACAACCCAGTCTCCATCCAGAACAGGGGCCGCACTCATGAGATAAAAATCGCCCTGAAAGGCTGCAATACCGAGGAATTCCGGTCGGCCCTGAAGTCCGTACGCCACAGGAGGAAGGTGGCCCAGATTGACCTGTTGATCCACAAGTGTGCGGTCCGGGAAGGCGATGAGTGTTCCATAACGGTCTGTGATGAAAAGGATGGTTCCGGGTTCTGTCTGGCCCAGCCCGCTTATGAAATCTTGCAGGTTGATGAGATTCAGTTCGCCAACCACAAGTTTGTTTGTAACGGAATAGCTGAAGATTCCGGAGGTGATATTGTCGCTGAGGGGTGCGAGGTAGGGAGAAGATATATGAATAGCATGGGGAGAGCCGTGCTGCTGCCTTGCAAGAAGGAGTCTTGAATAGTCTTTCAGCGGGCCAAGGGGAGGGTGGCTTTCCAGGACTTCTCCTTCGTCCGTGAGGAGAAGGATGCGTTCAAAGGCATCGGAATGTGCAAGGTAACGGCGGGTCACGGGGGAAAAAGCCGGAGTGGACGCCGTTTCGGCGAGCAGATTCACCGTTTCCATGGATGCCTTGAGGTAGGTGGCCACATATTCTGAAATGGCCATGGCCTGCAGGTGCTGTTCTTTCTGGATTTCCAGCCATCGCTGCCATCCCAGTAACAGGGAAATGAGCACCACGAGGAGAACCGCCGGGAGCAGAAGCCGCCACATCAGATGCCGCCGGAGGAGAACGCTGAGGAATAGATGGCTCATGGCGTTTGCTCCGTATGGATGGTCCGGATCAGCCGGAATCTTCCTCCCTGAACCTCCGTTATGTATATGGGGCTGCGTACATCTCCGTAGGGATCAATGGATATAGGCCAGTGGAGGCCTGCAAAATTTTGTGTCTGAAGCAGAGCTGCCGGAAGTCCCCTGTTTTTTCCTCCGGTTCTTTCAAGGGCCTCCGCCAGTACGCGCATGGCATCATAGGCATATTCGGCTGCAAAGGAAGGCCAGTGACCATACCGTTTACTGTAGTTTTTCAGAAATTGCTGATACTGGGGTGACTGTTTTTCACTGAAGGTATGGCCTGCGAAAATAATGGTTTCAACAGTCCTGCCTCCTGCCGTAAACAGTTCTTCCGTCATGGCCCAGTTGGAGCTGAGCAGGGGAAAACGGATGCCGCGGGCATGGAGAGCCTGAGCGAGGGCAGCGGCATCCCTGGCAGCTAGAATAACCAGAAGGGCATCGAAACCTTCTTCTCCCAACTGAGCGGCCAGAGAGTCCCAGTTCGGTGCTCCGGTGGAATAGAGGGTCAGCTCAGGGCTGATTTTGCCCCCATATCTCTGGAAAATCTCTGAAAAAGCCTGATGAAAGGGATCTGCAAATCCACGGTTATTGAGATCCCGGACCGTTCCGATGTGCAGAAGCTGTCTTTCCTGTGCCGCATAGGCAGCCAGTGCTCTGGCTGCCGTATCCGTTGTGGGCTGAACCCGGAAGAACATATCATCAATGCCGCTCAGCTCAGGGGTGGAGGTGGTTGGGCTGAGCAGAACCATGGAGGCCTGTTGTGCGGCTGGGAGGGCTGCCATGGACTGGGAGCTTGTCATGTGGCCGAGGATGGCAGTGACTCCGGCCTGAATAAGGCCTTCACAGGCAAGGAAAGCCCCTTCATCCGTACCGAAGTCATCGCGGCTCAGCAGGACAAGGCGACGGCCTGCAATACCTCCACGTGCATTGATTTCTTCCAGTGCCAGATGAGCTCCGTTTCTTCCGTGAACTCCCATGTCAGCGTAGGGGCCTGTGAGCGGTCCAGCAAAACCAATGACCAGAGGTTTCTTTTCGCAGCTGCTGATGAGAAAAGTACCGGCAACCAATGCAATGAAACCAAGTAACAGGATGGGTGATTTCTGCATGGCAGCCTCTTTTTCTGTTTTTGTCAGGGATCGGGAGATTTCCACGGATTACGGATGCCGAGTTTTTTCATTTTGGAGTAGAGGGTGGATGGTTTCAGTTCTAACATGGCGGCGGCTCCACCCGCGCCCTTAATTCTGCCTCTGGCCTGCTGCAGCGTAGAGAGAATCAGCTGGCGTTCTGCTTCGGCATGGTTCCGTGATTCCTGTGGTGGATATGCATGATCGCCCGGAGGAGGGCGCAGGGAAAGGACAGTTCCCTGGGAAGAAATCATGGCGTTTTCCACCACATTTTTCAGCTCACGGATATTGCCCGGCCAGGAATAGGCGGTCATGGCTGCCATGTCTTTTTCTGACTGGGGACCAATATGTCGGCCCATGCTTTTGGAAAGCTGATGAATAAAAGAGTGTACCATTTCCGGTATGTCTTCCCGCCTTTCTCGGAGCGGGGGGACGAGTATGGGATACACATTCAGCCGGTAGTAGAGGTCGGATCGAAACGTCCCCTCTTGTACCATCCGGGCCAGATTCCGGTTTGTGGCTGCCACAATGCGGACATTGACACGTACGGTGCGGTTGCTGCCAATGGGTTCAAACTCACCGTCATCCAGTACTCTGAGGAATTTAGCCTGGAGATCCAGAGGCAGCTCCCCTATTTCATCCAGAAAGAGGGTAGACCCATGGGCTATGGCAAAACGCCCGATTTTTTTGGTTGCCGCTCCTGTAAAAGCTCCTTTTTCATGCCCGAAGAACTCGCTTTCCAGAAGATTGGATGGCAGGGCCGCACAATTGACCTTGATCATGGTTTTGGTACTTCGGCGGCTTATGGCATGGACCAGTTCTGCCAGAACGGTTTTGCCTGTGCCCGTTTCTCCCATGAGCAGAACGGAGGCATCGGTCACGGCCACCTGTTCCATGCGGTTCAGTACCTCTGTCATGGCCGGACTGCTGCCGATTATGTGGGAGTAGCGGTTTTCACTGAGGATGGTTTCTTTGAGATAACTGTTTTCTGCTTTCAGGCGTTCAGACAGCTCCTGTATGGTGTCAA
Source organism: Desulfobotulus pelophilus (assembly GCF_026155325.1). Taxonomy (NCBI): domain Bacteria; kingdom Pseudomonadati; phylum Thermodesulfobacteriota; class Desulfobacteria; order Desulfobacterales; family Desulfobacteraceae; genus Desulfobotulus; species Desulfobotulus pelophilus. Next base: position 362,763 of record NZ_JAPFPW010000002.1, read on the forward strand.
AGGCTTTTCTGAGCTTGAGTTCGGTTTGTTTGCGTTCCAGCGCACCGGCAAATACCTGAGCCAGAAGCCGCATGTGCTGAATGGAGGTTTCCGTCCAGTTCTGGTGTTTGCGGTAGGATTCAAAAAGGATGACTCCCAGTACGGACCCTCCGATCTTGAGGCTTACGCCCACACATGATTTGAGCCCCACTTTTTCCGCATACTGACGTTCTTCATACCAGTCTTCCGGTGCGTCATCGGGAAGGCTGGAAAGGTTAACCACCTCGCCCCGCTTGAGGCGGAGGGTGATGTTGGGAGCGAGGGCATTGAGGATAATGCCCGGGTTTTCCGGCCATATATGGGCGGTATACCCGTGGCTTATCCTCAGTTCATGGCTGCCATCCTTGAATTCTCCGAAAACACTCTGGTCAATGCCGAGAAACTCCACAATCTTTCTGATGGCATCATTAATTTCCTGATCCACTTCCGAAGCAGGAATGTTGACGAACTTGGATGATATTTCAAAGAGGAGTCGTTCAAAGGCCATCATGGGGCTGCACTTTCTTTGAAGAATGTTACTTGAGAATGCCGTAGCCGGGTCCATGAGGATCTTTTAATTGAATGCCTGTTGAAAAGCAAGGCAGACACGTGGTCTGCCCGCACACTTCCTCAGGTTCGGAATCTTGACAGCAGACTTTGCAGCTCTTCCGCCAGCTGTCTCAGGTCCTGGGCATTGCTGGCCACTTCCCGGCTGCTCTGCTTCATCTCCACGGCCGCGCTGCTCACTTCGCCCACATCTTTTGTAATCTGGTTGATAACCGTGCTGCTCTGGGCAACGTTGGTTGTGACTTCCTGCAGCCCCTGGGAAGCCTGGCTGACGTTATCCGCAATTTCACGGGTGGCAGCGGACTGTTCTTCGATGGCTGTGGCGATGGTGGCAATGATTTCGTTGATTTCTATAATGGTTTTATCAATGGTGCGAATCTGGCCGATGGTGTTATGGGTGCTGCCCTGAATATCGCTGATGCGTTTTTTGATGTCTTCCGTAGCGCTGGCAGTCTGTTTGGCCAGTTCTTTGATTTCATTGGCAACAACGGCAAAGCCTTTGCCGGATTCACCGGCACGGGCCGCTTCAATGGTGGCGTTCAGGGCAAGGAGGTTGGTCTGCTCCGATATTTCACTGATGGTAGCCGTAACTTTGCCAATGGCTTCGGCAGCCTCTCCCAGAAGATCCATGGAACGGGTGGCGTTTCGGGCTTCTTTTACAGCCTGTTCCGCCACATTTCTTGCGGATTCTGTATTTCGGGCGATTTCCGCTATGGTAGCGGACATTTCTTCGGAAGCCGTAGCCACCATATTGGTATTCTGATTGGCCTCTTCCATGGCCGCAGCAACGGCACTGAATCCCGTATTGATTTCCTGTACGGCAGAGGCAACGGTCTGGGCTCTCTGGGCCGTTTCTTCAACCTTTATGTCCATGCTTCCGGCAATATCCATGAGCTTACCGGAAGAGCGGTTGACAAGACCTGCTCTGGAGACAACATCGGCCACTATTTCACGGATTTTTTCAATGAAGGTGTTAAATCCGGTGGCCATGTCCCCGATTTCATCCCGGCTCTGTACTTCCAGTTTACGGGTAAGATCCCCTTCGCCTTCCGCCACATCCTGCAGCATGCGGGTGGTTTTGCGGATAGGAATGGAAAGGGAGAGAGCCATGATATAGGCAAGCCCCATGAAGATGGCAAAAACCACAGCACCGATGATGACCATGAGGCGCATCATGGTTCTGAACCCTTCCATGACTTCACCGCGCTCAATCAGGCCCACAAGTTTCCACCCCAGTTCCGGATGGGTGTGAACTTCGGCCAGCCATGGGGCCTGGTCGATTTCAAGGGCTGTGCCGCCTGATGCAAGATTAGCAAAAACGTTCAGTGCCGGAATGCCGCTTTCCCTGATGTTTTTAAAGTTGGTTCCCGGGTGTCTCGGATTGGCAAGGATCACACCGTCCCCCTGAATCAGCATGACGTAGCCCGTTTCGCCGATGCGGCTGTTCTGGATCAGGCTGGTGAGGGCGAGGAGGCTGACATCCAGACCGGCAATGCCGCTGAGCTCATTGTTGTGGGAGCGTATGGCATGCATGACGCTGATGACGGGTTCTTTGGTCGTGGACATATAAGCATTGGAAATGCTGGGTCTGGTCGGGTCTCTCATGGCTTCCTGATACCAGGGGCGTGCCCTTGGATCGTAGCCCGCAGGCAGGCTTGAATTACCCGAAGATGTGAAGCCACCCCAGCGGGTGCCAAGGAAAACTTCCACAAAGTGGGGACTGCTGTTTTCAATGAGAGCAAAGAAGGTTCGTATGGTTTTTTCCAGATCCGAGAGTTCCAGATCCGTGGGGCTCAGGTCCCTTTGTGCATCTTTGTAGGTGGTGATTTCTTCATTGATGGTACGTACAGTGGGGTGCATGGCCTGCATGGCCACCGTATTCAGGGCGTTCTCCATGAAAATATCCATGGCTGACTGAATATGGGCCAGTTCCTTGGCCGCCGAGGCATGAAAGGCGGATACAGCTGATTGGCGCATCTGTATGCCAAGAAAGAAAAAAACAAGCAGGAGCGGAATCAGAATACTCATGGAAAAGGCAAACAGTAGTTTCTGACGGATGGAAAAACGCATAAGGCCTCCTTGGATGGTGCAAAGGCTTGGGAAATGCCGGGTGCGAAGGTATCATACCCGGACAGCCTGCCCGTAAAAAACAGATGAGTGCTGTTATGAGGATGTATGGAAAGAATGGCTGTGGACTTGTATGTATTATCGTATATTACGGAAAACGAATCAAGTAAAAAGACAGGCGCTTATCAGATATTCGGGTAGGGGCTTCCGGTCATGGAGTGGAACCGGAAGCATGCCGGGATGCTCCATTCAGGCAGAGGCCTGAAAAAGGGCCAGTCTCTGAATGAAGGTATCGGGAATACGAATGGCTTTGAATTCTGGTCCGATACATACCAGGGTGAATTCGGCCCTGTTGCATAACTGTACTGTCCCGTTGACGTCTTTTGTCATTTCCTGAACAACGCAGAGGCTTCGGTTCCGGATCCAGGCAATGCGGGTGCGGATGATTGCTGTTTCAAGGTAGCGGATGGGTCTTTTGAACTGAATATGGGTATCGGCAACGGCCAGATGATAATTTTTTTCCATAATTTCTCTGTAGCTGCAGTCCGCGGCATCGAGATAATGATCCCTTGCTTCGTGATACAGGTCCAGATAGCGGCTGTGATAGATAACATTGCCGAGATCTACCATGTGCATGGGGATACGGATGGATACTTCATGGGGAAAGGCTGGGGCAAACTCCTGCATGCAAAACACTTTCTGAGGGAAAAAGGATAAGGGAAAAGGGGGCCGTGGCCCCCGGATGGACGGTGTATCAGGCAGTCTGGTGAGATGCTCAGCGAAGACTGCGGATAACGGTTCTCATGAATGCCGGAAGATCGTCAGGGGTCCGGCTGGTGATGAGATTGCCATCCACACAGACCTCCTGATCGACCCAGGTGGCACCGGCATGTTCCAGATCATCCCGGATGGCAAAGAATGAGGTTACGGTTCTCCCCGTGAGAATTTTGGCCGAAGCCAGCATCCAGCCGCCATGGCAGATGGCGGCAATCATTTTTCTGCGGGCATTCAGTTCGGTCACAAGGGCTACCATTTCTTTGGATCGGCGCATGAAATCCGGAGCAAAGCCGCCGGGGATGACCACTCCATCTATTTTGGAGATGTCCACGGAGGCCGCATCCCTGTCCACGCCGGTTACGGTACCGGCCTTGCCTGTGTAGGTGCGGGCTGTACCGGTACCCACGACAATCACCTTCACTTCCGCTTCCAGAAGCCTGTAGAAGGGGTACCAGAATTCCTGATCATTGAACTGTTGTTCCACAAGAAGCAAAACGGTGCGTCCATGAAGTTCCATTGAAAAACCTCCTCTCAAGTAATCGGGTTGCCAAAGGGCTGTTCTGTAAAGGGAAGAGTTCCTGTATCCCGGCCATCTGTGTTTGTGAGGGCATCAGGCTGAAGCATTGAACCAGCACCGGGTGATGGCGTCTTCATAATGAATCAGCAGCTTCAGATAGTCCTGTTCAAGGGAGATCATATCCAGGTCCTGTTTTCTCAGCCATTCCGAAAGCCAGCAGAAACGGATGGCAACCACCATGGGAAAGAGGGCCTGTAAACCCGCAGAGGAGAGAAGCCCGGAGGCGTTGACACCTCTGATGGCCTGAAGAGCAAAATCTTCCTGCAGGGCCACGGGATCCTCGCTGCCAAGGCACCCCAGAAGATTGGCCAGATCATGAATTTCCGGCTTGGAACCGCAGAATTCCCAGTCAATGATGTATAAGAGCTCTTTTTTTTCAAAAAGAGCATTTACGGGATGCAGATCACCGTGGCAGAGCTTTACGGGAATATGAGGCATAAGGGGCGTAAGGGCATGAATAACCCATTTCTGAATACCCAGCAGATTCTGGTAGAGGGAGGGTTCCCGCCTTTGCAGAACTTCCATGAGAGCCCGGATATAGTCGATAATATCGAAAAAAGGCGTCCGAAAACCGGTCTGGCTGCCTTTTTCAAGAAGATGGCATATAAAAGCGGCGAAAAACCGGCCTCTCCAGCCGTCTTTCGTATATTCCGGCCTTGGCAAGTTTTCCCCTTGGATATAGGGTGTCAGCTGATAAAAATACCCCTTTTGTTTCATGAGGTATTTCCCTTCCCCATCTTGTAAGGGGGGTAGAATCCATGGCATTTTCTGTTCTTGCAGCTGGAACAGAAGGCGGGCAATGCGGTTTTTTACAGGGGCCTGATTCGGAGAAAAACGTTCCAGCACAAACAGTCCTTTTTCCGTACGTATGGCCATACGTCCCTGACTGCGCTCCGGACTTCCCGCCAGGGGTATTTCCGGTACCGGTTCAGAGGCACCCAGGCCCATCCGGAGGGTCAGCTCCCTTGCCATAGCCCTGTCAATGGGATGGATGGATGGTGTCATTGTGTCCATGAGGTTGACTTGGCTTTCGTTCTTTTATACTTTTCTTTTCTTTCAGGCACTGCCTGAAGCTTTTATCACAGCCGTCTCCGTGTTGAAAGGGAAAGGACGTTCAACAGGTAAAGACGCTGTGCCTATGCATGAATAAGGATGTGAGATGATGCAGCTCCTCATGAAAATCGGTCGCAATGATCCCTGTCCCTGTGGTTCCGGCAGGAAATATAAAAAGTGCTGTGCAGGCAGCAAGGAACCCCTGAAGGTGAATATGAAGGATTATTATCTCAGAAATTATGATATTCACCTGAAAACACCGGAGCAGATAGAAGGAATCCGCAGGGCGGGGCGTCTGGTGATGGAGACCCATGGACTTGTGGCAGAAAGCCTGAAGCCGGGTATGACCACAGATGAGATTAATGACATCGTTCACCGGCATACCCTGAAAAACGGAGGCATACCCGCTCCCCTGAATTATCGTGGATTCCCTAAAAGTGTCTGTGTTTCTCCCAATGAAATTATCTGCCATGGGATTCCCGGAGAAAGGGTGCTTGTGGACGGGGATATTGTGAATGTGGATATCACAACCATTCTCGATGGATATTATGCGGATGCAAATTATACGTATTTTGTGGGAACACCATCGCCGGGAGCCCGGCGGCTTGTGGAAGTGACCCTGGAAAGTCTGCGCCGTGGGCTGGACATGGTCAGGCCGGGTAACACTACCGGGGATATCGGCTGGGCCATACAGCGGTATGCCGAGGGTGAGGGCTATTCTGTGGTGAGGGAGTTTGTGGGCCATGGAGTGGGGCTGGATTTCCATGAATCTCCTCAGATTCTTCATTTCGGGAAAAAGGGGACGGGTGTTCCACTGGTGCCGGGCATGACCTTTACGGTGGAACCCATGGTGAATCTCGGTAAGAAGGAGCTGTATATCCTTGAGGACAGGTGGACAGCCGTTACCCGTGACGGCGGTCTTTCCGCCCAGTTTGAGCAGACCATTGTTGTGACAGAAGATGGGTATGAAAGCCTGACGCCCTTTCCTCTGGACGCATGTATCCAGAACTTGTAAAGAAGATCTGCGTAACAGGAACGGTGCTTCCTGATGTAGTGCCGTTGGCTGGGTCTGCGGCACTTTTCCAGTTGAATAAAGAACGTTTCCGGAGCAGCCGTTTCGGCTGCCGCCGGATGATAGAGGAACGAGGAGATCAAAAATGGAATTATGTCCCTGCGGATCCGGTCAGAACTTTGAGGCCTGCTGCGAACCCTATATTACGGGTGCCCTGGCTGCACCAACGGCGGAAGCTCTGATGCGTTCCCGTTATACCGCCTATGCCCGGGTATCCATGGATTATATCTTTGATACCACCCATCCGGATCAGCGGACGGATTATGATGCGGATGGTGCCAGGCAGTGGGCGGAATCTTCTCAGTGGCACGGCCTTGAAATTCTGCACAGAGAAAAGGGGCTTGCGGAAGACAGGGAAGGTAACCTCGAGTTTGCCGCCCATTTTTCCCAGGATGACAAACGTTATGTCCACCATGAGCGGGCTTTTTTCCGTAAGGGAGAAGATGATAAGTGGTATTTTTATGATGGACAGCCTGTTACGGCAGAAACCTTCCGCAGGGAAGGTCCCAAGGTAGGCCGTAATGACTCCTGCCCCTGCGGTTCCGGTAAAAAATATAAAAAATGCTGCATTGACAGTGTCGCATGAACAAGGGGCCAGGCTCCGCCTGGCTTTTTCTCCCTGCCCCAATGACACCTTTATTTTTGAAGCCCTTGTCCATGGCAGAATATCCTTGCCGGGTTTTTTTCCGGAAGCTGTTCTTGAGGATGTGGAAACCCTGAATCAGCGGGCTTTTAAGGGCCTCTACCCCATTACCAAGCTTTCTTTTGCGGCCCTGGGTCGTTTGCGGCAGAACTATGCCCTTCTGCCCTGTGGAGCTGCGCTGGGAAGGGGATGTGGCCCACTTCTGGCTGGCAGAACAATGCTGACTCCGGAAGAGTTGCGCCGTGTGGTAATTGCCGTTCCCGGCATGGATACCACAGCGGCTTTTCTGCTGCGTTATTTTCTGGGTCAGGATATCAAGCTTCGGCCCATGGCCTTTGAAACCATTATGCCTGCCCTGCAGGATGGCAGGGCAGAGGCTGGTGTGATTATCCATGAAGGGCGTTTTGTCTTTGAGGAGTACGGCCTGATCTGCATGCAGGATCTCGGTCTTTTCTGGGAGGAGTCTTCTGGCCTGCCCATACCTCTGGGTGGCATTGCCCTGCGCAGGGATATGCTGTCACTGGCACCTGCCCTCAGCCGGGCCATTCGGGAAAGCATACTCCATGCAAGGCAGTTCCCGGAGCTGGTCATGCCTTATATCCGTACCCATGCCCAGGAAATGGCAAGGGAAGTCATTGACCGCCACATAGGCCTTTATGTGAATGATTTTTCCCTGAACCTGGGGGAGGAGGGCAGGGCGGCGGTTGCCTTTTTCTTCCGGATGGGAGAAAGCATGGGGCTTTTCCCACCCTTTGCAGGAGACTATATGGCTCCTGTCTGATTTTTTTATCTGTATCAGACGAGGATACGCCAGCAGCGGTGTATCCTTTTTTGTTTGTTCTGATAATCTTCTGGAATGGTTTTCTGTGTTATTTCTTCAATTGTTTCAGATCTGAACCTTTCCATGCAGGGTTCAAAACCCTGATGGTTGGTGGAAAAAAAGATGGTAGATCCTTTTTCCATGACCTGAATGACCCTTGTGATGAGCTCGGGGTGGTCCCGTCGGATGTCAAAGGTGCGGTCCTTTTCCCTTGCGGAAGAATAGGAGGGAGGATCCACGACGGCAAGAGAAAAGGTCTGTCCTTTTTGTTTGAGGATCTTCAGGTAGTCCATGGCGTCGGCCTGCAGAAGCCGGTGCTTTTCCCTGTGGGTCCCGTTGAGAATGAAATTTTCTTCTGCCCAGTCCAGATTACTCCGGGATCTGTCAATGGAAAGGCTTTCTGCCGCACCGCCTGCGGCCGCGTAGCAGGTAAAACTTGCCGTATAACAGTAAAGATTCAGAAACCTTGTTCCAGCCGCCATATTTCTGACCATGGCCCGGGTATTTCTGTGGTCGGAAAAAAGGCCCGTATCCACAAAATCCGATGGATTGATCCAGAAGGAAAGATCCCGTTCCTTCATCCTGATTTTTTCACCGGTCCGGTCTATCCGCTCATATCGCCTGCCATCTCTGATACCGGCGTGTCTTTTTTTCAGATGCACCCGGTCCATGGGAATGCCAAGGGTTGTGGCCACAGCCTCTGCCATGGACGGAAGCCAGTGGTCCATGGACTGTTCCCGAACATACTCTGCAATGACAAGATGGCCTGCATACCAGTCCACAACCGCACGGATTTCGGGAATATCCCAGTCATAGAGCCGGAATATTTCAAGGCCTTCACGTTGAAAACGTTTATGGAGGTGCTTGAAACGTTTTTGGATACGGTTGGCAAGCATGGCTGCCTGCCGGGCTGTTTTTTCGTCGTGAATGGGGTGGGGCATGGAGGCTCCTTTTGTTCGGAATCAAGGTAGAGTCAATTTTCTTGCATAATTTTTTTGAGTTTAGTAAGATTGCATATAACTCACTACATAATGTTGAAAAACTGTAAGTTTTTTTATGGGCCGCCGCCCATTTTACAGTGCAGATGGAGCCGGTATCATACGGATTCCATTATCCCTTCAGGCTACCCGCCAAACCGCAGTTGATCTGCAAAGCTGCCCCCTGAACCTGAAAAAAGGGGCATGGATTACGTCTTTTTGTATCCAGCCGTCGGCATGAAATGGATCCTTATGTATTCAGTCCTGTTACCAAGCCTTTTCTGATGTGAAAATCCGTTGAAAAATTGCAACCGCAAGGAGCCTTTCCATGGAAACCACCTCGTTGCACATTCCGGTGCAGAAGCGCATTTTTGTCCGCATTATCACAACCGTACTCCTGATGACCACACTTATTCTTGTGATCATGGGCTTCTGGCAGTATCAGACAGCCAGATCCAGCCTTCAGCAGGGGATGGCTGTAGATGCGGATCTTGTTGTGCAGCGTCTCCTTCAGGCCCTTCAGGAACCCCTTTATAATTTTGACATGGCCCAGGCGGAAGCACTTTTGCGATCAGAAATACCTGACAACAGGCTTTCTGCCATAGGTCTTTCGGACCCTGCCAACACCCGAATGATCATGGTCGTGGTGAAAGATGGAGCGGGCAAACCTGCAAAGACGGAGAAACTCCCTGAAACGAACGGTTATCGGCAGGAAAGTCCTGTCAAACGGTCTGATGATGTGCTCGGTCATATAACAGTGGTGATGAATCTTTCCCATTATGAGGAAAATCTCCGGCAGATTCTTCGTAATACGGTTCTGACCATTGTTTTATTGAACATCCTGCTTCTGGCGGTTATGGCCCTAAGTCTGCGCATCATGGTTTTTATGCCCCTGCAGTCTACCATTGCAGCCGTCAGAGATATTGCGGAAGGGGAGGGAGATCTGACGAGAAGAATTTCCGAGGCCAGTGGCAATGAACTCAGTCTTGCTGCCCGCTGGATCAATGTTTTTATCCTTCAGATTCATGGGATAATGAGCCGTATCCGGGATAACGGGAACAGTCTTGCGGATTCTGCCGCCAGTCTTCTTTCCATATCCGAACGGTTGGCAACGGATTCCAGAACATCATCGGAACGGGCATCGGCCGTATCCCGGGCCACCGGCAGCATGAGCCAGAGTATGGACAGCATTGCTTCGGCCATGGAGCAGGCATCCACCAACACTTCCATGGTGGCAGCAGCAGCCGAACAGATGACGGCAACCATCGATGAAATTGCAAAAAACACGGAGAGTGCACGGCGCAACACCAAGAATGCCGTTGACCGTTCCGAAGTGGCCACGGAAAAAATGGCTCAGTTGGAAAAGGTTGCAGGAGAAATCGGTAAGGTTACGGAGTCCATTACGGAAATATCGGAACAGACCAACCTCCTTGCCCTTAATGCCACCATAGAGGCGGCCCGTGCCGGTGAGGCAGGCAAAGGTTTTGCCGTTGTGGCCAGTGAAATCAAAACCCTGGCTACCCAGACAACCACCGCCACGGAAAATATCCGAAAAATTATTGGTACGGCGCAGAGTCTGATCAAGGATGCCACCGGTGAAGTGCAGGATGTGTCCGGTGCCATTCAGTCCACCAGTGATATGGTTACGGTAATTGCCACTGCTGTGGAGCAGCAGTCAGCCGCAACAAGGGAGATATCGGGCAATGTACATCAGGCCGCCCAGGGCATTCAGGAGGTGAATGAGAACATGGCGACCATGACGGGGTTTGTGCAAAGTATTCGCAATGATATTGAGAGCGTGGATCAAATCAGCCAGGAAATGAACAATATCAGCTGTGATGTGAATGGGCGGGCCAGGGAGGTGGCTTCCATGGCCGAAGGTCTTCAGGGGCTTATCGGCCGGTTTGTTCTGTAAAGGATTTGTTCAACAGTGCCATGACACATAAGGCACGGGCATTGGATGCAGAAATTTCTTGCTGTCTACGGATTGTTCAAAAGGAGGTGTGTATGATGGGTTCCGTGAGGGTGAGTATTTTGATCAGCAGCATGCTTTTGATTGCCATGGCATTATTTGTCAGTGCGGTTTGTGCCAGAGAGACCGTGCGTGTTGTGGGGCACCAGTATACGCCATATCAGAATCAGGATCAGTCAGGTTTTCAGAATGATCTGGTGAAGGCAGCCTTTGATGCCGTTGGCTTGCAAGCGGATATTGCCATCACCCCTCCCTTTCGAACCATTCAGGATTTTTATAACTGCAGGTATGCTGTCTCCGCTGATGGAGAGACTTTGGAAGATGAGATCAAAAACAGAGAGCTTGATGTACGAAAGCATGTCTACTGGAATGTGCCCATAGGGCTTATGTACTATAAACCCAACTTAACGGAAGCGGAGCGGAAAGCCCTTGAATCCGTAAGTGATTTTTCTCAGATTAATCCGGAGTATTCCATATTGAGTTATGGAGGATATGATCCCTATACCCCGGAGGGTTTTCAGGGAAAGGTAGACTCCCGGTCCCATTCTCCGGAACAGACCATGATGATGATAAAGGGCAATCGATATAAGCTGGGTTTTGAAGTGCTGGGAGTAACTCCCTATACTATTATGAACAGTGATGATCCGGCGGATCTGAAAAATTGGGGTTTTGTGAATGCCTGGGTCTTTGTACCGCAATATATGGCTTTTAAAGGAAAGGATCCCAAGGGAGCATACTACGAAGAAAAATTTCTTGAAGGTCTGAGAGCGATAAAGGCGAATGGAGTGTATCTTGATATATATGAAAAACTTTATGGCAAAAACAATGTCCCCAGCTCGGCAGTCGATGACCCTCATGGGGAGATAAGAAAAGAGGATTTAGGAAAACTTGTGAAAGATGCAGGATTCGATATGGAAAAATTTCTCCGGCAGGAGAGAGATGCTTCGGGATCGATAGTCCGGTTTGTAGAATAATAGCAGCTGTTTTTGAGCAGGTTTGTTTGCCCACCTCCACGTATTGTTCGATGTGTGTCCATTCCTTCCATCCACCATCTGAAATGAAAGGTCATGCCATGCAGACAATGAAAACAATCGCCTCCGTTTTTCTTTTTTTTCTTATGGCGTCCCCGGCGTTATCTCAGACAAAGGTGACCATTTATGCGGATAATAATTATCCCCCCTATGCCTATGCAGAAGGAGGGGAAGTAAAGGGGATTTATACGGAAATTCTGCGCACGGCATTTTCCCGTATGAAAGACTATCAGGTCACCATAGAGGCCGTTCCCTGGGCACGGGGTCTGAATTATGTCGAAACCGGAACGGGCCTTGCCCTCTATCCTCCCTATTATCATCCGGCGAGCCGCCCCTGGATAAAGCCATATTCTGTTCCGATCCTTGAAGAAAATGTTGTGGCAATGTGCACGGAAAAGGTTCTTTCCCGTCCAAGAACGGCATGGCCTGCGGATTATCATGGGCTTACCTTTGGGATCAATGCCGGGTTCAAGCTTGGTGGAGAGGCCTTCTGGAATGCCGTGGACCAGGGGCATATCCGTGTGGAAGAGGCTCAGGGCAGTCGGGCCAACCTGCTGAAGCTGGGGGCGGAGCGCATTGACTGCTATATCAATGACAGGATTTCCATTCTGTGGGAGGTGGACAGGCTGAGAAGAAGCGGTGAATACAGATGGGCCAGTCCCGTAGAAGGCTATGTCATTTCTTCAGAGCAGGGATATCTGGGATTTACGGACAGGGATGAAGGGCGTTTCCCCTTTAAAAATGATTTTGTGAAGAAGTTTAATACGGAAATCGAGAAAATGAGGGCTTCCGGTGAAATTCAGAAAATTATAGATCGTTTTGTATCGCAGTAGCTATGGAATGAATTTACCGGCTTGATAAGGGCCGTTCACAGTATTGAAATCCTATCCCCAAGGGTCGGCTGGAAGCTAAGTACGGCCGACCCGGTGAGGGTTT